>JACCZX010000331.1 GCA_013695705.1 Burkholderiaceae bacterium
GCATCTGCTATCGAGAAGGTTGCGGCGTGATGTGGCGGCGTGGTCGAGGAGTGGCGCAAGAAATGGTGACGCACCGTTGCGTTGGTACAGCGCCGCTCAGCGCGGCTGCTCCGAAGGAGCGGCGCCAAAATAATCGTGGCGAGTGCACGTGCGATCGCGCGACGATCGCGTACACGGGGAGCGCTTTGCCTTGAAGCACGCGGTCAAGCACATTCACTTTGTTGGCATCGGCGGCAGCGGCATGTCCGGGATTGCCGAAGTGTTGCTGACGCTCGGCTACCGCGTCAGCGGCTCGGATACGGCCGTTAACGCGACGACCAGGCGACTCGCGCAGTTAAGTGCGACCGTCACCCAGGGTCATCGCGCGGCAAACATCAATGGCGCCGACGCGGTCGTCGTTTCAACCGCAGTTTCCGATGACAATCCAGAACTGCAGGAGGCGCGCGCAAAACGGATTCCAATCGTGCCGCGCGCGGTCATGCTGGCCGAGCTGATGCGGCTGAAGCAAGGCGTAGCGATCGCTGGCACGCACGGCAAGACCACGACGACCAGTCTGGTCGCCAGCGTCCTCGCAGCCGGCGGCTTCGATCCCACTTTCGTTATCGGCGGCCGCCTGAATTCGGCCGGCGCCAACGCGCGTTTGGGAAGCGGCGACTACATCGTGGTCGAAGCCGACGAATCCGACGCATCGTTTCTGAATTTGAATCCAGTGATCGCGGTGGTGACCAACATCGACAACGATCATCTGGAAACGTACGGTCAGGATTTTGCGCGACTCAAGCAGGCGTTCGTCGACTTTCTGGCGCGGCTTCCTTTTTATGGCAGCGCCGTGGTGTGCGTGGACGACGCAAACGTGCGCGAGATCCTGCCGTCGGTCCATAAGCCGCTGCTCACCTACGGCTTCGCCGACGATGCGCTGATCCGCGCTTTCGACGCGCGCGCGGTTGGAACTCAGATGAAGTTTCGCGTCTCGCGCGCCGATGCTGCGGAACTCGACGTCACACTTAACCTGCCGGGTGTTCACAACATCGCCAATGCGCTGGCGGCGATTGCAGTTGGCACGCAGCTCGGCGTAGCTGATTCGGCCATTACCACTGCGCTCGCAGAGTTCAACGGGGTCGGCCGCCGCTTCGCTTGCCACGGCGATCTGCCGACATCCGATGGCGGTCGATTCACGCTGATCGACGATTACGGACATCATCCAGCTGAGGCCGCGGCGACGCTGCAGGCGGCGCGCGGTGCGTTTCCTGACCGGCGCATCGTGCTGGTGTTTCAACCGCATCGGTATACGCGCACGCGCGACAGCTTCGAAGATTTCGTGCGTGTGCTGTCGACTGCCGATGCCCTGCTGCTGGCCGACGTTTATCCCGCCGGCGAAGCGCCGATCGTCTTGGCCGACGGTCGCTCGCTGGCGCGCGCGATTCGCGTCGCAGGCAAGATCGAGCCGGTCTTCGTCGAGTCGATCGACGAGATGCCGGCTGCGCTGCTCGACGTCGTGCGCGATGGCGATGTGGTCATCACGATGGGTGCGGGCTCGATCGGTCAACTGGCGGCGAAGCTGGCAGGCGGGGGCGCCCCGTGACGGCTGTCGCAAGCGAGCTGGGCAAAGTGGGCGTGCTGTTCGGCGGCCGATCATCCGAGCGCGAAGTGTCGATCATGTCCGGCAGCGGCGTGTTGAGTGCACTGCTCTCGCGCGGCGTCGATGCGCACGCATTCGATCCGTCCACGCAGTCGCTCGGCGAGCTTGAAGCGGCTGAATTTGACCGCGTGTTTATCGCGCTACATGGCCGCGGCGGCGAAGACGGCGTGATGCAGGGCGTGCTCGAGACGCTGCGCATTCCATATACCGGTAGCGGGGTGCAGGCCTCGGCGATCGCGATCGACAAGGTGTTCACTAAGCGGATCTGGCAAACGCACGCTTTACCGACGCCGCGTTATCGATTGATCGCTTCGCCCGAGCGCGCCCATCTGAACGAAGTAGCCGACGATCTGCGATTGCCGCTGATCGTCAAGCCGCCTAACGAAGGCTCGACTATCGGCATCTCGCGCGTGCTCGGCTATTCGGGAATGGCGGACGCGTTTGCGCTGGCACGCAACTATGGCGACGTCGTGCTGGCCGAGGAATTTATTGAGGGACGGGAATTGACGTGCGCGATTCTTGGCGCTGGCGACACCGCCGAGGCGCTGCCGCTGGTCGAAATTCGCGCGCCTGATTCCAATTACGACTATCACAACAAATACTTCGGCGAGGAGACGAAGTACTTGTGCCCGGCGCCGCTTGCCAGCGGGCTGAGCGAGGCGATTCAGGAATTGTCAGTGCGTGCCTACAACGCACTCGGCGCGCGCGGTTGGGGTCGCATCGACATCATGCTCGACCAGCGCGACCAGCCTTATTTGCTGGAGCTCAACACCTCGCCCGGCATGACGGGGCATTCGCTGGTTCCGATCGCGGCGCGCGCCATAGGCGTCAGCTACGAAGACCTCGTATTACGAATTCTGGCGCTGGCCATACTGGACGATCGGAGCAACCCGCGATGAGCGCACGCGCAATGAATCGGTTGGCGGCGCTTTTCGTCATCCTCGCCTTGCTCGCCGTTGCGAGCGCCGCTTCCATGCGGCTCGCGCAGCAACCGAAATTCAATCTGAAGCGCATCGATATCAGAGGCGATCTGCGCCATGTCACCGCGGCGTCGGTACGCGCAGCATTGGCGGGTCGATTGCGCGGAAATTACTTCACCATGCGCCTTGAAGACACGCGGCGTCTGTTGCAAACGGTGCCGTGGGTGGCGCAAGCGTCGGTGCGTCGCCAATGGCCCGATCGTCTGGTAGTGACATTGATCGAGCATCGCGCGCTCGGTGTGTGGGAAGACGGCCGGCTGTTGTCCGATCGCGGCGAGCTCTTTGTTGCCAATGCGGATGAGGCCGAAATCTACGGAGCGCTGCCCGAGTTCAGCGGCCCACCTGATGCGGCGAAAGACGCTGCGCGTCGCTACTACCAACTGTCAGCTCAGCTGGCAGCACTGCCGTTGCGCATCGATGCGATCGACATCTCGGATCGCAAGGCCTGGTCACTGCGCGTGTCAGAGCTAGCGCCCGAGGGAAGTCAAAGTCGCGTCGAACTCGGCCGCGATAGCGCAGCCGCTCCGTTAAACGAGCGAGTGGCCCGAGTTATCGCAGCCTATCCGTTGATCGTTGCGCAAGCCGGCGGTCCGCCGCAGCGCATCGACGCGCGTTACGCGAACGGGTTGGCAGCCCTCATCCCAGATAAACCGTTAGTCACGAAGCCGAGCCGCACGCCCCGCCCATGAGGAACGAGAGCAAAGATCTGATCGTCGGACTGGACATCGGGACCTCGAAGGTCGTGGTGGCGGTGGCCGAAGTTCTTGCTGATGGTCGATTCCAAGTGATCGGTTTGGGCCAGGCCGAGTCGCAGGGGTTGCGCAAAGGCGTGGTGGTCAATATCGAAGCCACCGTACAGTCGATTCGGCGCGCGCTCGAAGAAGCCGAGCTGATGGCGGCATGCCAGATTCGCGATGTGTTCACCGGCATCGCCGGCAGCCACATCAAGAGTTTCAACTCGAGCGGCATGGTGGCGATCAAGGACCGGGAGGTCGCGGCAGCCGACGTTGCACGCGTGATCGAAACTGCGAAAGCGGTCAACATTCCAACCGACCAACAGGTGCTGCACGTACTGACGCAGGAATTCATCGTCGACGGCCAGGAGGACATTCGCGAGCCGATCGGCATGAGCGGGGTACGGCTCGAAGTACGCGTGCACATCGTCACCGGCGCGGTCAGCGCGGCGCAGAACATCATCAAGTGCGTGCGCCGCTGCGGGCTCGAGGTGCAGGACCTGATTCTGCAGCCGCTGGCGTCGTCGCTCGCGGCGCTGACCCCGGATGAAAAAGAACTCGGCGTCGCTTTGGTCGATATCGGCGGCGGCACCACTGATATCGCGATATTCACCGGCGGCGCGATCCGCCATACCGCCATCATTCCAATCGCCGGCGACCAGATTACCAACGATATAGCGATGGCGCTGCGCACGCCGATTCCGGACGCTGAAGACATCAAGCTGCGCTGGGGTGTCGCAAAGGAAGTTCTGGCCGATCCGAACGAGAAGATCGAGATTCCCGGACTCGGTGATCGTGGTCCGCGCCTGCTGTCGCGCCAGTCGCTCGCCGCCGTAATCGAACCCAGAGTCGAAGAGCTTTTCACGCTGACGCAGCAGATCGTGCGCGAGTCTGGCTACGAGGAACTGCTGTCGTCGGGCATCGTACTGACCGGCGGCACCAGCATGCTGCCGGGAATGACCGAACTGGCTGAGGATGTATTTCTGAAGCCGGCACGCATCGGCTGGCCGAACTACAACGGTTCGCTATCGGACGTCGTGAGCAATCCGCGCTACGCGACCGCGATGGGGCTGTTGGTTGAAGCACATTCGCAGCGCGTGCGCGGTCGCAAGATCGCACAGCAAACGGGTTCGCTCAAACAGACTGTGAAGCGAATGAAGGAGTGGGTTGTTGGAAATTTTTAGGGGACGAAGCGTCCAATGCCAAGCGCCACTTTGGTTTTGGCTTTGCGCGTTTCAATTTGCAGTACTTAACTTTCGCTGGAGGCAACATGACTTTTGAAATTCTGGAGACTGAAACGCGTGGCACCATTATCAAGGTGGTGGGGGTCGGAGGCGCCGGGGGCAACGCAGTCCAACACATGATTGCGCGCAACGTTCAGGGCGTGGAGTTCATCTGCGCCAACACCGATCACCAGGCGCTGGTGCGCTCGACTGCAAAGAATATTTTGCAGCTTGGCAAGACGGGACTGGGCGCCGGTAGCCGGCCCGAAGCAGGCCGCGCCGCAGCGCTAGAGGCCCGCGACCGCATCGCCGACGCGCTGCGCGGCGCACACATGGTGTTTATCACTGCGGGCATGGGTGGCGGCACAGGAACCGGCGCTGCTCCGGTGGTGGCAGAGATCGCCAAGGAACTTGGCATTTTGACGGTGGCCGTCGTTTCGAAACCGTTCGAATTCGAAGGCCCGCGGCGAATGAAGCTGGCGGAAGCGGGAGTTACCGAACTCGAAGACACCGTGCATTCGCTAATCGTCATTCTTAATAACAAGCTTGAGGAAGTCATGGGCGAGGATGCCGAAATGGCCGAATGCTTCCGCGCCGCCGACGACGTGTTGCATAACGCGTGCGCCGGCATCGCCGAGATCATCAACGTTCCCGGTTTGGTCAACGTCGATTTTGAGGACGTTAAAACGGTGATGAGCGAGCAGGGCAAGGCAATGATGGGAACCGCGCTTGCATCGGGCCTCGATCGGGCGCGCCTAGCGGCGGAACAGGCAGTTGCAAGTCCATTGCTCGAAGGCGTCGACCTGTCAGGCGCGCGCGGTGTGCTGGTCAACATCACTGCGTCGTCGTCGCTGAAGATGAAGGAGACGCGCGAAGTTATGAACACGATTCGCGCGTTTGCGGCTGACGACTCGACGGTGATTTTCGGCACCGTATGCGATGAGTCGATTGGCGATGGCCTGCGCGTCACGGTGGTTGCTACCGGCCTCGGTCGGGCCGCTTCGAAGAAACAGTCGACCCCGTTCATGGTGGTGCGGACCGGCACGGACAATGCGCCGCTGCACGTTCCCGTTGGCGCGACCTCTGTGCAGGCTGCAACGTCGTCCGATTACAGCGATCTGGATCGGCCCGCGATCTGGCGCACACGTGACTCTGCGCAGGCGAAAGTCGCAGCGCTTGAGGACGCGGGCTCCGAACGCTATGACATCCCGGCGTTTCTTCGGAAGCAGGCGGATTGAGGCGCATTGCTCGTGTACGCGACGGCTACGCCGTCGCACGTGCACTCGCAATGATTAGTTAGGCGCGCTCCCTTCGGAGCGGCCGCGCGTGCGCGCGCAGTACAAAGGCGGGGGACGAGACACTGCGAATGCCACCGATCACTAATACCGATCAAAGATAAACTATCGCCATGCTGAAACAGCGCACTTTGAAGCAAATCGCCCGCTCGGTGGGCATTGGATTGCACAGCGGCACCAAGGTGAAACTTGTGCTGCGACCGGCCGCTGCTGACACCGGAGTGGTGTTCCGGCGGATCGATCTTGATCCCCCGGTTGACATTCGGTTGGCGCCCGAAGCGGTAGTCGATACAAGAATGGCGACCACCATCGGGCGTGGCGACATCAGGGTGGCGACGATCGAACACCTGATGAGTGCGCTGGCGGGTCTCGGCATCGACAACTGCTATGTCGATGTCGACGCTGCCGAGATTCCAATTATGGACGGCAGCGCGGCCAGTTTCGTGTTCCTGATCCAGGCTGCCGGCATTAGCGAGCTGGCAGCGCCGAAAAAATTCGCTCGAATTGTTAAGTCGGTCGAATTTCGCGACGGTGATGCCTGGGCCCGGCTCGAACCGTACTTTGGGTTCAAGTTGAAGTTTTCGATTGCGTTTAACCACCCCGCGATCGACGCCACCGAGCAAATGGTCGAGGTCGATTTCGCGCGCGACTCGTATATCAAGGAGGTCTCGCGCGCTCGCACGTTCGGCTTCGTCAATGATGTCGAGACACTGCGCAAGGCCGGACTCGCGATCGGCGGCAGCTTCGAAAACGCGATCGTGTTGGATGAATATCGAGTATTGAACGCAGATGGCTTGCGCGCGGGCGACGAGATTGCCAAACACAAGATGCTCGACGCGATCGGTGATCTATCGGTGCTCGGCTATCCACTGATAGGGTCGTATGTTGCACACAAGTCGGGTCATGCCATTAACAACAAGCTATTGCGCGCACTGGTCGCCGAAAAAGCGGCGTTCGAATTGGTGACCTTCGATGACAATGAGCAGGCGCCGGCCGCGTTTCGCTATCAGACCGAGAGTGCCTAGCGGCCTGCCTGACGCTTGCGCAGCGTCTCCGCGAGCTTGCGCGTCGCTTCCTTGAGGGGCGATTCGCCCATCGACCCGGCTAATCCGGCTACAGCGGCGACCGCGCTTTCATCGTTGGACGGCCACGCAACACCGTGACTTGAGCTACTTGAGGGTGGTGCCGTCCCGTCTCCAGGGTAAGACGTGACGGAGGGTTGTACCCGCGTTTTAACCTCGTAGACTCTTATGCCATCAGCCGCTAAATCAGACAAAAGACGCGGCGTCGCTTGCCGTAACTTGGCCGAGTGTGAGGGTGAAGGAACGCTGATCCACATCGTGTCGCCGCGCAGTTCGCAGACACCGGGTGCAAGGGCATCAAATCCCGCCAGTGTGCGGCAGGTAGGAGTGATAGCCAGCGCCGCTCGCTGGGTGGCTTCCCAGCGAGCGAGTAATGATGCCGCTTCCGGCGAATCTCGCAGGGCAGCAGCAATCAGGCGGGCGGTGGCTGACATCGGTCGGCAGTGTAGGCAGATAGTAGGGGAGCGTGAGTGCAGGTTATCCTGGTCGATAAGCGGTTGCCGCGGGCGCTGACGCTCAGCATTACCCGCCGTCACGCGCTAATTGCATTGGCCAGCCTGACCGTCGGCGTGCTGCTGTTATCAGGTGCGTTTTCATTTTTAACGGTACGCGTCGCGTCCGTGTTCCACATCCCGATCATTTCTGACGTCGTTTCGTTTGTAACGCGCGATGAGTTGCAGCGTAACGATCAACGGGTGCGAGACAGCGTCGCCACACTCGCGCGCAAGCTTGGCGAAGTCCAGGCGCAGGTACTCAGGCTCGACGTCGTCGGGGAACGCATGTCCAGGGCCGCTGGAATACGGCCCGAAGAGTTCCGCTTTGCGCAACTGCCGGGCCGCGGCGGCGCGCCAAGCAGCAACCCGATGTCGCTGCTTGAACTAGATCTCGAATTAAAACAGCTTCTCCAGAGTGTCGAACAGCGCGCCGATTATCTGAGCGTGGTCGAAGCCGAGCTGATGGCGCAGCAAGTCAGGCAGGCGCTGTTACCGCATAGCAAACCGCTGGCCGACGGTTTCATCGGCTCCGGATACGGCTGGCGCTCTGACCCATTTTCCGGTGCGATGTCGCATCATTCCGGAGTTGATTTCGCAGCTCCCGCAGGAACACCGATTCACGCTGCAGCAGGCGGCGTGGTGGTCGTTGCAGAACATCACCCCGTCTGGGGCAACGTCGTAGAAGTCGACCACGGCAACACCATGCTGACCCGATACGCGCACGCGAGCAAGTTGCATGTGGCGCCGGGTGATATCGTCAAACGCGGCCAGAAGCTTGCCGAAGTGGGTTCCACTGGGCGTTCGACCGGCCCGCATCTTCACTTTGAGGTGCATCATCGGGGCGTGGCGCAAAATCCTGCCAAGTTCCTGTTCGCTAAAGATAGCCCATTGCAGCAACACGCCGCCGGCTCGGCGCGCGTCGACATCAAGGCCCTTGCAGCCGCCCCATCCGCCCGCAATTAAGCGCTGCAGTCGCTCGGTCCTGACGACTGCCTATGACATAATTTTCGTCTTTGCCGACGCACGTCGCAGATTCTGCGAACTCGCGGCATGTTCATAGCGACAAGCGTGCGCGAGCGAGCCTACTTCCAATGATGTCCGGAATATTGACCAAGGTATTCGGCAGCCGCAATCAGAGGCTGCTGAAAACGTACGACCGTAACGTTGATCGAATCAATGGATTCGAAGCGGCGATAAGCGCCCTGTCAGACGCGGACCTAAAAGCAAAGACCGGCGAGTTTCGGGCGCGGCTCGGAAACGGCGAATCGCTCGATGACATGTTGCCCGAAGCTTTTGCAGTAGTGCGCGAGGCCGCCAAGCGCACGCTGGCAATGCGGCATTTTGATATGCAACTGGTCGGTGGCATGGTCTTGCACGCCGGCAAGATTGCAGAGATGCGCACCGGAGAGGGCAAGACGCTGGCTGCGACGTTGCCGGCGTATCTGAATGCTCTGGCCGGCAAAGGCGTGCACATCGTCACGGTCAATGATTACCTGGCGGCACGCGATGCCGACTGGATGGGGAAGGTCTATCGATTCCTGGGGCTTACGGTCGGCGTGATCCTGTCGCAACAGGCAACCGAAGAAAAGCGCGTGGCGTACGCGGCCGACATTACCTATGGCACCAACAACGAATTTGGCTTCGATTACTTGCGCGACAACATGGAGTACGCCGCGACCGATCGTCGGCAGCGCGGACTTCGCTACGCGATTGTCGATGAGGTCGACTCAATTCTGATCGACGAGGCGCGTACACCGCTGATCATCTCGGGCCCTGCCGAGGACCACACCGAAACCTACGTGCGCATTAACGATGTGCCGAAGCTGCTGAATCGACAGACCGAGGAGAAAGGCGAGGGCGACTATTGGGTTGACGAAAAAGCGCATCAGGTTCATATCTCGGAAGCAGGTCACGAAAAGGCCGAAGAAATATTGACGCGCATGGGAATGCTGGCTGAAGGCGAGAGTTTGTATTCCCCCGCCAACATCATCTTGATGCATCACCTGAGCGCGGCGTTGCGCGCGCACACGCTGTTTCATCGCGACCAGCAATACGTCGTGCAGGCGGGCGAGATTGTGATCGTCGACGAATTCACAGGCCGCATGATGGTCGGTCGCCGCTGGTCGGAAGGGTTGCATCAGGCAGTCGAAGCGAAAGAAGGGGTGCAGATTCAGGCCGAAAATCAAACCTACGCGTCGATCACGTTTCAGAATTATTTCCGCATGTACGGAAAGCTCGCCGGCATGACGGGTACCGCGGATACCGAGGCGTACGAATTTCAGGAAATATATCGCCTTGAGACCGTAGTGATTCCGACCCATCGTCCGATGATCCGCATCGACTCGCAGGACAAGGTGTATCGAACGCTGAATGAAAAATATGTCGCGATCATCGAAGACATCAAGGATTGCGTTGAGCGCGGGCAGCCGGTGCTGGTCGGCACAACGTCGATCGAGAATTCCGAACTGCTTTCGGACTTGCTGAAAAAAGAAGGTTTGAAGCATCAGGTGCTGAACGCCAAACAGCACGCGATGGAAGCCGAGATTGTGGCGCAGGCGGGTAGTCCGCAGGTGATCACGATCGCGACCAACATGGCCGGTCGGGGCACCGACATTGTTCTTGGCGGCAACGTCGAGAAACAGGTTCAGTTCGTCGAGGCCGATGTTGCAATCGACGATGCCGGCAAGACGCCGAGGATTGACAAGCTACGCGACGAATGGCAGTCGCTGCACGATCGCGTAGTCAGTGCCGGCGGTTTGAAGATCATCGGTTCCGAGCGCCATGAGTCCCGCCGTATCGACAATCAACTGCGTGGCCGCTCCGGACGGCAGGGCGATCCTGGTGCATCGCGCTTTTACCTGTCGATGGAAGATTCGCTGCTACGCATTTTTGCGGGCGATCGCATGAAAGCGATCATGGACCGGCTAAAGCTGCCCGAGGGCGAAGCGATCGAAGCCGGCATGGTGACGCGCTCGATTGAAAGCGCGCAGCGCAAGGTCGAAGCGCGTAACTTCGATATTCGCAAGCAGCTGCTCGAATACGACGACGTCGCCAATGATCAGCGGCGCGAAATATATCGATTGCGCAACGATATTCTGGAGACGGATAACACCGGGGAGATGGTGACGAACCTGCGCACCGGCTATTTCACCGACATGTTTCGCGCACACGTTCCAGCCGAGTCGGTCGAGGAGCAATGGGACATCGCCGGGCTGGAAGCGGCACTCGCCAATGATTGGCAACTGAACGTTCCGCTGAAAACCGCGCTTGAGTCGAACGAATCGCTGACCGACGAAGATTTGCTGGGGCGGGTCCTAAAGGCCGCCGACGAGTCGTATGAAGCCAAGGTGGCGATCGTCGGCCGCGACTCATTTTCGGGCTTCGAGCGCTCGATCATGCTGCAATCCCTCGACCAGTCCTGGCGCGAACACCTGACCGCGCTCGACGCGTTGCGCCAGGGAATTCACCTGCGCGGCTACGCGCAGAAACAGCCGAAGCAGGAGTACAAGCGTGAGGCGTTTGAACTGTTCGGCTCGCTGCTTGATCGCGTGCGGGCAGACGTCGTACGCGTGCTGATGAATGTACGGGTTCAAACGCAGGAAGAGATTCAGCAGGCTGAGCAGCAAATCGAAGCCGAAAGTGAACGCCGGGCCGAAATGGCTCAGGCGCAGCATTCGGAGTTCGGCCTCGGTGTTGCAGATGAGCAGATTGCCGCCGTTGAGGAGTTGGCGTTGTCGGATCCGAGCGACGGTACGGCCCGTGCCGCAGTGGTGCAGCCGGTCAGGCGGGTAGGAGAAAAGATCGGCCGCAACGATCCGTGCCCGTGCGGTTCCGGGAAAAAATATAAGCAGTGCCATGGAAAACTTTAGCGTTTCTGGTGTACGCGATCGCACGTGCACTCGCAACGGTTAGTTAGGCGCGCTCCCTTCGGGGTGGCCGCGCGTGCACGCGCATCACAAAGGCAAGGGACTCGATGCTTTGCATGCCGCCTTGACCGATCATTAATTACCGACTGATCATCTGTTTAAAGCATGGCCGTTAAGCTCCTCGCACCCGATGCGATGTCACTGTTCGCAGTCGCCGGCGTCGAACTTGGATGGGCGGAGGCGGGGATACGGAAGTCCGGCCGCAAGGATTTGTTGGTCATGCGCATTGCAGACGGCGCGAGCGTTGCGGGCGTCTTTACGCAGAATCGATTTGCAGCGGCGCCGGTGCTACTTTGCCGCGAGCGGCTCGCGGGTGCGCACAATATTCGTGCGCTGTTGGTGAACACGGGCAATGCCAATGCCGGCACCGGTGAGGCGGGGCTGGTGGCGGCGCGCGCGAGCTGTGAAGCGCTAGCGCAGCTGCTCGGCTGCGATGCGAAGCAAGTGTTGCCGTTTTCAACCGGTGTGATTATGGAGGCACTGCCCACCGACCGGTTAGTCGCGGGCTTGCCGCAGGCGATCAGCCAGTTGGCTGCCGATCAGTGGCTGCAGGCCGCGCATACCATCATGACGACCGATACCGTGCCGAAAGCAATGTCGCGCCAGGTCGACATCGACGGCTCTCGCGTGACGCTCACCGGCATTGCCAAAGGCGCTGGCATGATCCGGCCGGACATGGCAACGATGCTGTGCTTCATTGCGACCGACGCTGCAGTCGCGCCGCAATTGCTGCAGGCTCTGACCCGGCGCGCTGCTGATCAGTCGTTCAATCGAATTACGATCGACGGCGATACGTCTACCAACGACTCGTTCATGGTGATTGCAACCGGTCGCGGGCCTGTACGTATCGATACGAACCGAGGAATTCTGTTCGAAGCTTTTTCTGCTGCGTTGATCGAAGTCGCGCGCGCGCTCGCGCAAGCCATCATCCGCGATGGTGAAGGCGCCACCAAATTTATCGAGGTGCGGGTCGAGCAAGCCACCACGGAAAGCGAAGCTGCGCGCGTTGCCTACGCGGTTGCGCATTCACCGCTGGTCAAGACCGCATTTTTTGCATCCGATCCCAATCTCGGGCGAATTCTGGCCGCGGTGGGCTACGCTGGCATTGCCGACCTGGAGCCGGCGCGGGTGCAAATGTATTTGGATGACGTGTACGTCGTGCGCGACGGCGGTCGTCATCCGGCCTATCTCGAAGAAGACGGTCAGCGCGTGATGAAGAAATCCGAGATCGTGATATGCCTGCAGCTCGGACGCGGCCAGGCCAGTACGTCCGTCTGGACCACCGATCTTTCGCATGACTACGTATCGATTAACGCCGACTATCGTTCATGACGCACGACGTTGCAGATTCCACCATGAAGCGCTTGACCGCCGTGCTCGAGCGAATCGAATCGCTTCTGCCCGCGCCGACGCCGATCGATTTCGCTTCGTCCACCGCGTTCAGATGGCGCAAGCGTCGCTACTTTGGAATCGCACACGGCGAGCTGCAAACAGTGCCCCGGCCCGCGTTGATTTCGTTCGAAGATTTGAAACATGTAGATGCGCAGAAAGACATGATCCGCCAGAACACCGAGCGTTTCGTGCGAAAACTGCCGGCGAACAACGTGCTGCTGACCGGCGCGCGCGGCACTGGAAAATCTTCGTTGATCCGCGCCTGCTTGCATGCATTTTCTGCGCAGGGCTTGCGGCTGATAGAGGTGGACAAGCGCGATCTGATCGATGTCGCCGATATCGTCGAACAGGTGGCGGCGCGAAGTGAGCGCTTCGTCGTGTTCTGCGACGACTTGTCGTTCGATGCAAACGAGGCTGGCTACAAGGAATTAAAAGCTGCGCTCGACGGTTCTATTGCCGGTGCGGCCGACAACGTGCTGATCTATGCCTCGTCGAACCGGCGGCACTTGATGCCGGAACTGATGCGTGACAATCTCGATACCCATTATGACGAAGACGGGGAGATACACCCGACCGAAGCGATCGAGGAGCGGATATCGTTATCTGAACGATTTGGTCTGTGGCTTTCGTTTTACCCGTTTCGTCAGGATGATTACTTAGACATCGTTGCGCATTGGCTGTCGCATTACGGTTTGCGCGGGAACGAATTGCTCGAAGCGCGTACTGAAGCGCTGCAATTTGCGCTGCAGCGCGGGTCGCGCTCCGGGCGGGTTGCGCTGCAGTTCGCGCGCCATTGGGCGGGCACGAAGCAATTGTCGAAAATCGCCGCTGCGAAATGAGTGTTGTGCGCACACCGGTCGACGTCGCGGCCGGTGTTCTGATCTGCCCTGACGGCCGCTTTCTGCTCGCCAGTCGACCCGTTGGTAAGCCGTACGCGTTGTATTGGGAGTTTCCGGGCGGCAAAGTCGAAGCTGGCGAGCCGATCGTCGCTGCGCTCGCGCGTGAGTTGCGTGAAGAGCTTGCCATTGAGATCGGTCCCGCTTTCCCTTGGGTGGTGCGTACGTTCGATTATCCGCACGCGCTGGTACGCCTGCATTTCTTTCGCATCTTCGCGTGGGGTGGTCAACTACAGGCGCGTGAGCAACAACGCTTCGGTTTTTTTTCGCCCGGCGTGCTCCCCGAGGGCCCATTGCTGCCCGCAACGATTCCTGTGCTGCGGTGGCTTTCACTGCCGCCGTTGTATGCAATTAGCGCTGCAGCGAAGCTGGGCACCGGCGCATTTTTGCGGCGCCTGGATTCGGCGCTTGCCAGGGGCCTCAGGCTGGTTCAGTTTCGCGAGCCGACATTGAGCAGCGCCGATGCAGCATCGATTTTCGATCAAGTCGTTGCATGCGCGCGCGCCGTCGGGGCTAAGGTGCTTGTTAACTCCCGCCACGCGCGAACGCTGTGGGACAAAGCTGATGGTGTGCATCTCACGGCAGCCGATGCCGCTGCGCTAAAGCGGCGCCCGGACTATCCATGGGTCGCTGCTTCGGTGCACTCGATCCTGGAGTTGCGACATGCAGCCGAGATCGACGTCGACTTTGTAGTTGCGGGCCCGGTGTGCCCAACCGCGAGTCATCCGACCAGTGAGACGCTCGGGTGGCCCGCGCTAGCGCAGCTGATCAGCGAGACGTCAGCGCCGGCGTTTGCGCTGGGCGGACTGCGTTCGAGCGACGTGTCCCTGGCAGTGCGCCACGGCGCGCATGGCATTGCATCACTGTCTGCCGTGTGGAACGAAGATCAGTGCGTCAGTTTCGAAGAGTCGGCGCTTATGTCGACGTCGTTTGGCTCCGAGTCCCCGATCGAATAACCATCCGACGCCCACCCGCCAAGATCAATCATCTTGCATCGCTCGGAACAAAACGGTCGAAATTTCGACTCGCGGCTCCAGGTGACCTTAGCACCGCACGTCGGGCAAAAGACGTTCATGTCTGTTACTTGCAGTTGCCCTTGTGAAATTGTCTGGCTCCGCCAGCGATTTCACACTAACCAATCAGGCAAAAGTAGGTTTGCACTTTTGCCTGCAACGTTAAAACGCACACAGCGCCAATTCAAATGGCACGTCGCGATCGACCGAGCGCGGTTTTGGCTCGCGGTCCTGCGTTGTGAAGCGTATCCACAACATATATTTATTGGCGCTGATCTCAGGAATGGCGT
>JACCZX010000342.1 GCA_013695705.1 Burkholderiaceae bacterium
CGATGATCCAGCGTGCCAGCGATTGAGGCACGTTCTCGATCGTTAATACCCACGCAAACGCCGCACTTGCAGCGACGATCAGCAACACCGATGCCGTCAGGATCGCAGAGCGCGACAAAATCGTCGGCACATTTTTCCAGTGCAGCGAGCGGTAGATGAACGCGCCGCAAAGCAGTGCGTAAACGACCGCAACCACCGACGCCTCGGTCGGCGTGAAAATTCCCGCGCGAATCCCGCCGAGAATTATGACGGGCAATAACAGCGCCGGTATCGCGTTGATCGTATTGCGCACCATCTCGCGCGCCGACGGCCGCAACGCATCGGCCCGATAGTGGCGCCGCGTCGACACGATCTGATTGACGATCATCATTGCCACTGCGATCAAAAGCCCCGGCAGCAAACCCGCCATGAACAACGCACCCGCCGACACGCGATCGTCCTGCAGCGCGTAGATGATCATGATGATCGACGGCGGAATAATTGGGCCGACTACCGCAGTCGATGCGGTCAATGCGGCCGCATATGCCTTCGAGTAACCGGCCTTGTCCATCATTCTGATCATCATCGAGCCGGGGCCGGCAGCGTCAGCCAGCGCCGAGCCGCTGATGCCTGAAAAAAACGTCAGCGACAACACGTTGGCGTGACCCAGCCCGCCGCGGCGATGGCCTACGAACTGCGACGCGAAGCGCAGCAGCACTTCGGTCAACTTGCCGCCGGTCATCAATTCGGCCGCGAGAATGAAAAACGGCACAGCAAGCAGCGGAAAGCTGTCGATGCCGGTGAACATTTCTTTCAGCACTACGATCGCGCTGTATTGATCGTCGAGTGCCACCGCCAGCAGCGCAGCAGCGGCGAGCGCGAACGCGACCGGTACACCAAGTGCGAGCAGCGCGATGGCACTGATGAACAACGTCCACGCCATCAGTGAGTGCCGCGGCCGGACGAGCTGGCGCAGCGGCTGGGCAAGGCAACGCAGCGGGCGGTTAAGCGAACGCAGCGGCCGGTTAAGCGAACGCAGCGGCTATATGGCGGATGCAAGGTCTTTGTCAACGCCGTCTTCGTGCTCGATCGGCTCGCCCAATATGTAGCGCCGGGCGACCAGGCCAAGATGCGCAATCATCAGAAAACAACCAATCGGCATGCCGGCATACACCCACGCCATCGAAATCTGCAGTGCAGCCGATGCCTGGAAGCGGGTGCGCCACGCATAGTCGATCCCTTCGAACAGCAAGGCGATAAACAAGATCAACATCGTCAACGCAATGATGGCGCGCACCGCGCGTGCGCCGCGCGCCGGAAGCGATTGCTCGAGCGTGTCGACTCCGATATGCGCGCCGTTGCGCAATGCCAGTCCGCCGCCGACGAACGTCAGCCAGATCATCAAGTGGCGACCGACCTCGTCGCCCCATAGGAACGACGACTCTCCCGTGTAGCGCAGAACGACGTTAACGAAGATGACGACGACCATCGCTGCGAGCAGTGCAATCAACATGGCCCGATTGGCTTGCACGAACCAGCGTTCGAGCCGCGAGCCCTCGGATTTCATCGATCACCCATGCTTGATGGCGATTGTCTTCAGCGTCGTGAATCCGAGCAGCGCTTCGAATCCTTTTTCACGGCCGTAGCCGCTCGACTTCACGCCGCCGAAAGGCAGCTCGACGCCACCTCCTGCGCCGTAGTTGTTGATGAACACTTGGCCGCACCGCAGCCGACGTGCGACCCGCATCTGGCGTGCGCCGTCGCGCGTCCAGACGCCCGCGACCAAGCCGTAATTCGTGCCATTGGCAATCTTCAGCATTTCGTTCTCTGTGTCGAACGGGATCGCGGCCAGCACAGGGCCGAAAATTTCCTCTTGCGCCAGTGGATGGTCGGCAGGAACGTCGCGCAATAGCGTTGGCGCCTGGTAATAGCCGCCCTGCGGCGCCTGCTCGACGATGATGCCTTGCGCTGCCACCGGAACACCGTCGTGTTGCGCACGGCTTAAAAAATCCCGCACTCGTTGCAATTGGTTTAGGCGAATCAACGGGCCGGCATCCAGGTCAGCCAGAGCCGGGCCGACTTTAAGCTGCGACATCGTCGCACCGATGCGCGCGAGAAGTTCCTCGTAGATCGGACGCTCGATTAGCAGGCGGCTACCCGCCGAGCACGTTTGCCCGGAGTTCTGCACGATCGCATTGACCGCGACCGGCAGCACGTCGTCGAGCTCGGCATCGGCGAACACGATCTGCGGCGACTTGCCACCGAGTTCAAGCGTTACCGGGCAGTGATGCAGCGCGGCCGCCTGTGCGACTGCGGTTCCGGTCACGGGCGAGCCTGTGAACGAGATGTGATCGATGCCGCGATGCTGTGCGAGCGCGGCGCCAGCTTCTGTGCCGTAACCAGTGACGACGTTCAACGCTCCCGCCGGAAAGCCCACGTCGGCGGCCAACTCGGCAACGCGCATCACCGACAGACACGCATCCTCGGCGGGTTTGACGACGCACGCATTACCCGCCGCAAGTGCGGCGCCGACACTGCGGCCGAAAATCTGCATCGGATAATTCCACGGCACGATGTGGCCGGTGACGCCATGCGGCTCGCGCAAAGTCAGCACCGTCATTCCCGATTGGTACGGAATCGTGTCGCCGTGCAACTTGTCAGCGGCACCGGCGTAGTACTCAAAGTAGCGCGCCAGCGCGGCCGCATCGGCGCGACCCTGCGATAACGGTTTGCCGGTGGTGCGTGATTCGAGACGTGCCAGTTCGTCGTGATGATCGGCGACGGCGTACGAGAGCTTCATCAGCAAGCGACCGCGCTCGGTCGCCGTCATGCGGCCCCATGGCCCGTTGAAAAATTCGCCCAGTGCACGACGCGCCGCATTGACCGCCGCATCGATGTCGGCAGCGTTGCCGCGCGCGATCTTTGCGAACGCCGCGCCATCGGAGGGATCGGTCACGTCGAGTGTTTGTCCGGTCGACGACGCCAGCCAACGGTTCCCTATGAAATGATGTGACCCCGCGGCGTTTGTGTTGCCGTCCATTGCGATCTCCCGTGATTCGTTACGTGCGGATTATTACCCGCCACGCCTAGAATCACCGCATGAGCCTCGTCAACGTTCCCGCCGGCCGCAACATCCCGGACGAATTCAACGTCATCATCGAAATCCCGGCGCACGCCGATCCGATCAAGTATGAAATCGACAAAGATACCGGCGCATTGTTTGTCGACCGCTTCATCGCCACCTCGATGCACTATCCCTGCAATTACGGCTATGTGCCGATGTCGCTGGCCGACGATGGCGACCCGCTCGACGTGCTGGTGATCACTCCGTTCGCGCTGCAGCCCAACGTGGTAGTGCGGTGCCGTGCGCTGGGCGTGCTGAAGATGGAAGACGAGGCGGGCGGCGACTCGAAGCTGCTTGCAGTACCTATCGACAAAATTCTTCCGTGGTACCGGCACTGGCAACAGTGGTCCGACATTGCGCCCGAACGTCTGGCGCAGATCCAGCATTTTTTCGAGCACTACAAAGATCTCGAACCGGGAAAGTGGGTCAAGGTGATTGGGTGGGAAGGCGCAGAGTCGGCACGCAAAGACATCGTCGATGCGGTCAAGGCTTATGCAACCGCGGTGTCCGGCGCGACGCCAACACATTGAGCGCCAGGCCGCTCAGTACGAGTGCGGCGCTGACCAGCTTCCACCACGTGACATCTTCGCCCAGCAACAGCACGGCGCAACTCATTCCGACGATCGGCACCAGCAGCGTAAAAGGCGCCACCAGTGCAGCGGGGTGAGTGCGCAGCAGCCACGCCCATATTGCAAACGCAATCAGCGTCGTTGGCCATGCCTGGAACGCCAGGCCGAGCCACGCCAGGGTGTCCAACGCGCGCGCCGCTTCCCACATCGCAGCGGGGCCTTCGACGATCAGCGCGACCGGCAACATCGCGAGCGCCGCTGCGGCGCTCGCCCACACGACCACGGCCAGCGGCTGTTCGCCATCTATTCGCTTTACGATCACATTGGCGATGGCCCACGAGCCGGCGGCAGCCACAACCAGCGCGAATCCGACAAGTGTCGACGGCGGCAGATGAAACGCAACCAGCACGAGGCCCGTGCCGGCGATAGTTGCGCCGATCATTTGCGTCGGCTTAGCACGCTCGTGAGTCAGCAGTGCGACCAACCCGATCGTGAAGAACGCCTGCACCTGAATCACGAGTGACGCCAGGCCGGTCGGCATGCCGGCCTGCATACCGCCGAACAGCAGACCGAATTGAATCGTGAATGCGAACAGTCCGTAACCGGTAACCAGCCGCCAAGACGGCTGGGGACGTCTGACGAATAACACCGCCGGAAACGCAGCCAATGCGAAGCGAAAGAACGTCAGCGTCATCGGCGGCACGTCGTCGAGCCCCCAGCGGATGACGACGAAGTTAAACCCCCAGATGGTCACCATCAGCAGAGCTGCAGCGAGGTGGGAAGGCTTCACTC
>JACCZX010000360.1 GCA_013695705.1 Burkholderiaceae bacterium
GAAATCGCGCGCGTGCTGGCGCCCCTATCCGATGTCGGTCTTGAATACGTCAAGCTTGGTCAACCGGTGCCGACGTTGTCGGGCGGCGAAGCGCAGCGCCTGAAACTCGCGGGCTTTCTTGCAACAGCCACCAAGGGCAGACCGCCGACGCGCGGCACACTGTTTTTGTTCGACGAGCCAACCACCGGCCTGCACTTCGACGACGTTGCGAAGCTGATGCGCGCGTTTCGCAAGCTGCTCGCGGTCGGTCACTCGGTAATCGTCATCGAACACAATCTCGACGTCATTTCGGCGGCCGACTGGCTGATCGACCTGGGCCCCGAAGGCGGCGACGGCGGTGGAGAAATCGTCGCCACCGGTACACCGGATCAGGTGATCGCGAACCCAAACTCGCACACGGGGCGCGAATTAGGGAGGTATCGCGACGCGCTGGCGAATCAGGCGCCACGGTTCAACGAACCGCCCGCCAAGTTCACGTTGGGGGTTGACCCCAGTACTCAGAACGGAAGACGTTCTACGAAGTCGGGATCAAACCTTGGCTCTAATTCGATTCGCATCCTTAACGCGCGCGAGCACAACTTAAAGTCGATCGATGTCGAGATTCCGCGCGACACGTTCACGGTGATCACCGGCGTTTCGGGCTCCGGCAAATCAACCCTGGCGTTCGACATCCTGTTCAACGAAGGGCAGCGGCGCTATCTCGAATCGTTGAACGCCTACGCGCGCTCCATCGTGCAGCCGGCGGGCCGGCCTGACGTCGATGCGATCTACGGTATTCCGCCGACGGTGGCCATAGAGCAACGCACTTCACGCGGCGGCCGCAAGTCGACGGTCGCAACGTTGACCGAGATCTACCACTTCCTGCGCCTGCTGTACGTCAAGCTTGGCGTTCAGCACTGTCCCGCCTGCCGCGTGCCGGTCACGCCGCAATCGTTCGACACGATCGTCGCACAGGCAATGCGCGAATTAAAGGGTCTGCACATCGGCGTGCTGGCGCCGCTGGTAGTAAATCGCAAAGGCGTTTACACCGATCTCGCCAAGTGGGCCGCAGGGCGCGGGCACACACACCTGCGCGTAGACGGTCATTTTTTGCCAACCGCGAAGTTTCCGCGCATCGAACGATTCAAGGAGCACACGATTGAACTGCCGATCGCGGACTTCATCGTGCAGGCTGACAATGAAGACAGGCTGCGTGGCGCGATCGCAACCGCGCTCGAGCACGGCCACGGAGTCGTTACGATCGCGTGGCCGCTCGAGAAGTTGAAAAATGCGATCGATGGCGGCGCCTGGACTGCGTCGCTGCAGCAAAAAAGTTTTTCGACCAAGCGCGCGTGTTCGTCGTGCGGCACCTCGTTTCCCGAAGCCGATCCGCGCTTGTTCTCATACAACTCCAAGCACGGCTGGTGTAGGGGCTGCTTCGGTACCGGCCTTTCCCTTTCGGGTTTCGATGCCGAGCAAAGCGGCGAAGAAGTCTGGTGGAACGCCTGGTACGAAGGTGAAACAGCGCCGTGTGAAAGCTGCGACGGCAAGCGCCTCAACCCGATCGCGCTGGCGGTGACATTCGCCGGCCAGTCGATCGCCGATCTTGCAGAACTTCCCGTTGCCGACGCCGGTGAATTTTTCAATCGCCTGACGCTGAGCGGACGCGAAGCAGAAATAGCGCGCGATGCGCTGGCAGAAATCCGCTCGCGCCTGTCATTCCTGGAGGAAGTCGGCCTCGGTTATCTCGCCCTTGGGCGCGCTGCGCCAACACTCTCGGGCGGTGAAGCGCAACGCATCCGGCTCGCAGCGCAGCTTGGATCCAATCTGCAAGGCGTTGCCTACATTCTCGACGAGCCGACGATTGGGCTGCATCCGCGTGACAACCGAATTCTGTTAAACGCGCTCGAGAAGCTCGAGGCCAAGGGCAACACACTGGTTGTCGTCGAACACGACGAGGACACAATACGGCGCGCCAAGCACTTGATCGATATCGGCCCGGCAGCCGGAGTGCGCGGCGGCCGCGTCGTCGCGCAGGGAACCGTCGAAGACTTGATGGATGCGCCCGAGTCGACCACCGGCAGATTGTTGCGCACGCCGCTGCAACACCCGCTGCACCCGCGCCGCACGGTCGATGATTCAAGTGCAAGGCTCACGGTCCGCGGCGCCCGCCGCCACAATCTGCGTGGCATCGACGCAGCGTTTCCGCTCGAGCGCCTCACGGTCGTCACCGGCGTTTCGGGCAGCGGCAAGTCCACGCTCGCGCGCGACGTGTTGCTTGCGAATCTGCAAACCGTCGTCGGCCAGCGTAATGCGAAGGAAGCATGGGTGGGATGCGTTGCCATCGACGGCTGGCGCGAGCTCGACCGAGTGCTCGAAGTCGATCAGACACCGATCGGCAAAACGCCGCGCTCCTGCCCGGCGACCTACGTCGGTTTCTGGGACGCAATTCGCAGGCTTTATGCCGACACGCTCGAGGCGCGTACCCGTGGCTATTCGGCGAGCCGCTTCTCGTTCAACACCAAGGGCGGACGCTGTGATGCGTGCGAAGGTCAGGGCGTGCGCACGATCGAGATGAGTTTTTTACCCGACGTCAAAGTGTTGTGCGACGTGTGCGCAGGTGCCCGTTTTAACGAAGACACACTTGCGATCAAGTGGCGCGACAAGTCGATTGGCGAAGTGTTGCAGATGGAGATCGATGAAGCGGTCGATTTCTTTGCGGTTCACCGCTCGATCTCGCATTGTCTGCGGCTGCTGCGCGACGTCGGCCTCGGGTACCTGACGCTCGGCCAGCCGTCGCCCACTCTCTCAGGTGGCGAGGCACAGCGCATCAAGCTGGTGGCCGAGTTGTCGAAGGTGCGAGACGATCTGACGCGCCGCGGTCAGCGGGCGCCCCGAACGCTCTATGTACTCGATGAACCCACGGTGGGCCTGCATATGGCCGACGTCGAGAAACTGATTCACGTATTGCACCGGCTGGTCGACGGCGGCAATACGGTCGTCGTGATCGAACACAATCTCGACATCATCGCCGAGGCCGATTGGATTTTCGACCTCGGTCCAGAGGGCGGTGCGGGTGGCGGCCGAATCGTTGCGCAATGCGCGCCGGCCGAGTTGCGCTTGAAGCCAACACCGACCGGGCAAGCGCTGCTGGAATTTCATCAACGACTGCAGCCAGCGGTGAAAAGCGCGGTAGCGGGGTTAGTGAGCGGTAGCAGCGGATACCCGCTGGAAAAAATCTGTTCGGTCAGCGCAGCGTCAGCACAATAGGCTGATGGTCGGACGCCTGCGTTTGCTGATCGATGTGCAGCGACTCGACACGCTGCATCACGTCCGGGCTGACGAAAAAGAAATCGCAGTGAAGCTCGCCGTGGTCGCCCATGCGGTTGTATAGGCAGAACGTCGTGGGATACGCCTCACCCGGATGCAGCCGATCCCACGGATTGGCTAGCGCCGGTGGGCCGTCGACAAACGGCGCCTGCATTTTTGCGTGCAATGCGCTGTCGTGTTCGAGGTTAAAGTCGCCGCAGATCACGGTGGCCCGCGGCCGCAGCAACGACTGAAAAGGCCCGCCGTCATTCATCGTGATCTCGGCCGCGCGCGCGTGCGCGTCGCCATCGGCATAAATGCTGCGCAGCGCATCGACCTGCGCCGAACGCTGCGCGAGCGAATACCACTCGAGATGATGCGTGATCACGCGCACGTCGCCGCACGGTGCAGCGACGACCGCCTCGATCGCAATGCGCGGCATGCCGGGCGTGCCCGGCTCCGCCGGATACGGCAGGGCCCAACGGTAAACCTGCCGCACCGGAAGCCGCGATAGCAGCATGTTGCCGAACCGGCGCCGCTTGCCGCCTTCGGCAGGCTGATCGACTGCGATCGCGGGAAACGCTGCGTACTCCGGCAGTAAAGACGCGATCTCAGCGAACTGGTCGCGCTCGTCGTTTCCGGCCAGCCGGGGAGCGGGAAAGTTATCCGCCACCTCCTGCACGCACAGAATGTCAAAATCGGCGATATGTTTAGCCTCGGCAACGATGCGCGCCGGATCCACGCGGCCGTCTATACCGCGACACCACTGCACGTTCCAGCTCATGATCTTCACTTGATGCCCGCGCGCATGAACGACTGCACGAACTGCCGCTGGAACAACAGGAACGCAATCAGTAGCGGACCCGCCGAAAGCAGCGTGGCCGCGTTAATGATCGACCAATCGATGCCCTGGTCGGTGGCCGAGAACACCTGCAAGCCGACGGTCACCGGCCGCGACTCTACCGAGTTCGTGATGATCAACGGCCACAGAAAGTTGTTCCAGTGATATGACACCGATACCAGCGCGAACGCGAGATAGGTGGGCCGCGCCAGCGGCACATACACCTTCCACAACGTGGCAAGGGGCGAACAGCCCTCGACACGCGCGGCCTCATCGAGCTCCTTCGGCACGGTCTTGAAGGTCTGTCGCAGCAGGAATATTCCAAAGGCGCTCGCGAAATACGGCAGGCCGATAGCGAGGATGGTGTCCTTGATCCCGAGCGTGGTCATCGTGCGGTAGTTCTCCACCAGCAGGACATCGGGCATCACCATCAGTTGCACGAGCACCAACGCGAAAGCGAAATCGCGCCCCGGAAATTCGAATCGTGCAAACGCATACGCCGCGAGTGTGACCAGCACCAGTTGTGCTGCGAGGATCATCGTCACCAGGATGACGGTGTTGAAGAAGTAACGTGCAAACGGTGCCGCGTGCCACGCTTTTTCGAAGTTCTCGAGCGTCAGCGGCGCGCCGAGCGCGAAGCGGGTCGAAAACTCAGCCGGATGGAACGCAGTCCAGAACGCGAACAGCAGCGGCAACACCCAGAGGATGCCGAGCACCCACGCAGCGAATGTTTCGAGCGCCAGCGCGCTGCCCCGGCGCTCGTAGACCGCGGTGGCAGCGCTCACTGGTAATGCACCCTGCGGTCGAGCACGAAGAATTGCAGCAGCGCGGTGGTGGCGAGAATCGCGAGCAATACCATTGTCAACGTCGCTGCATACGACGAGTCCCAAAAACGAAATCCGGTCTCGAAGATGTAGAAGAGCAGCAGCGATGTGGCGTTATCGGGCCCGCCGCGCGTCATCACTACCACATGGTCGACCAGCCGGAACGCGTTGATCACCGCGTTGACAAGCACGAACAGCGTTGTCGGCATCAAAAGCGGAAGCGTCACCCGGCGGAAAAAATGCCAGCGCGACGCGCCCTCGATCGCCGCTGCCTCAGCCAGATACGGCGACATCGATTGCAGCGCCGCGAGATAAAAGATCATGAAAAATCCGGCTTCCTTCCAGACCGTGACGATCATCAAAGCGCCTAGCGCCGTGGATTGGCTGCCGAGCCAGTTGTGAGTTTTAAATCCAAACCCGCGCGTCACCTGTTCGAGCAGTCCGTATTCCGGCGTGAAAAAGAACAGCCAGATGTTCGCCACCGCGATCATCGGCAGCACCGTCGGTGTGAAATACGCCAGGCGCAGCAACCCGCGCCCTGCCAGCCGGCCGTTGACCCACAGTGCCATCGCAAGCGCGATCACGATCGACAGTGGGATCGTGCCGAGCGCGTACCAGAGGTTGTTGGTCAGCGATTGCCAGAAGATCGGGTCGTCGATCAGCACGCGGTAATTGTCGAGCCCGACGAACACTGCCGGCCGCGCCGCCTTCGGCGTGGAAAAAAAGCTGTGCCATAGGTTAGCAACCGCCGGATAGTGAGTGAACAGCGCGAGCAGCGATAGCGCCGGCAACAGCATCAGCCAGCCGTAGACCCACTGGGTTGTGCGAGTCATCGCGTCGTCAGCGCAAGCGCAGCATTCGCCCGTCAAGCGAACGCTGCGCTCACCGGCTCGAGATTACTTGTATGTTCGCAACAGCCGCTCGGCCTCGCGCTGCGCGTCCTTCATCGCCTGCTCCGGCGTCTTGGTGCCGGTCAACGCCGCCTGCAGGCCGTCGTTCAGCGCCTTGGTGACGCGCTGGTTGTCGTGAGTCGAAAGTTCCGCCTTTGCATACGGCAGCTGGTCACGGGCCACCGCGGCCGGCGGGAACTCCTGCACATACTTTTTCATCACCGGCGTTTCGAACGCGGCCGGCGTGACGGCGACGTAGCCGGTGTCGATCCCCCACTGGGCCGCGCGCTCAGGCTGCGTAGCCCACTTGACGAACTTCAGCGCCGCCTCGCGCTGCGCCGGCGTCGTCTTCTTGAACAGATAAAAATTGCCGCCGCCGGTCGGGCTGCCACGCTGCTTGCCCGCCGGCAGCATCGCCACGCCGAAATCGAACTTGGCGTTGTTCTTCACGTTAGTCAGATTGCCGGTCGTGGTCCACATCATCGCCATCTTGCGCTCAAAAAAATCGCGCGGTGTAGTGCCCCATTCGACGATGCCCTCGGGATGCACCTTGTGCTTTTTCGCGAGGTCGACCCAATAGCCGAGCGCTGCGATGACCTCTGGCCGGTCGTAGTAGGTCTGCGTACCGGCGGCGTTCATCAGGTTAACGCCGTTTTGAATCGCGAGCGCCTGAAACAACCAGTACGGAAAGCCCGACGATGGAATCTGGATCCCCCACTGGCTGACGTTGCCCGCGGCATCACGCTTGGTGAGCTTTTGCGCGTAGTCGAGTTGCTCGGCCCAGGTTTGCGGCGGCCGGTTCGGGTCGAGTCCCGCAGCTTTGAACATCTCCTTGTTCCAGTACAGAACGATCGTCGAGCGCTGGAACGGAATGCCCCAGGTCTTGCCGCCCGTCTGGCTGTTCTCCATGAATCCCGGATAGAAACTCTTGGCCCACACCTGATCGCCCGGCTTCAGCACGTCGTCAAATGGAACGATCGCGTCCTCGTCGATCAACGTGTACATGTCGGTCGACAGAAGGATCGACAACACCGGCGGGTCGCCGCTCTTCACCGCGGTCAACGCCTTGGCAATCGACTCCTGGTAGCTGCCCGAGTAAATCGGGCGCAGCTTGATGCCCGGATTCTCTTTCTCGAATTCGGCAGCGTAACCGTCGATGGTTTTGGTGATCGGCCCGCCGACCGCGACCGGGTAGTAGAACGACACCTCGACTGGTGCTTGCGCAAATGCAAATGCGGATGCGAGCGCGGCCGCGCACCCGGTAAACCATCGACTCAAACGTGCATACGACATGATGTCTCCCTTTTGCTGGTAAATGGCGCCGATGCTTACGTGATAATTAACTGAACATCCTCACCGCGTGGGGCGCGGGCTCGCCGATTCGCGCACCCGACGCATCGAAGTAGTGCTGTGCGCCGCCGGCCCATGCCAGGCGAATCACATCGCCGCGTGTTAAACCCACGGCACCCGACTGGCGCACCGCGACCCTTGTTTCACCGAGGCGGCAAACAACTAAAGAGTCGCCGCCCAGATACTCGACGCTTTCCACAGTCGCAGCGTGGCCGCCGTCGAGTTGCAGTCGAATATGCTCAGGCCGCACACCGAGCATGCCACCAGCATGGTGCGCCGGCAACATCGCGGGTCCGTCGGTGCCGGCAATTGCTGATCCGTCGCATTTCGCAACCAGCGGCAGCAGATTCATCGGCGGCGTGCCGATGAAGCGCGCCACGAACGTGTTTGCCGGTGTTTCGTACAGTTCGACTGGGTCACCGTTCTGCTCGACCATCCCCTGATTAAGCAAAATGACGCGGTCGGCCATCGACATCGCTTCCACCTGGTCGTGCGTCACATAGACCATCGTGATACCAAGCTTGCGCTGCAGCGCGCGGATTTCACTGCGCATCTCCGCGCGCAGCTGGGCATCCAGATTCGACAGCGGCTCGTCCATCAAACATACCGGGGCCCGACCGATGATCGCGCGGCCTAGCGCGACGCGCTGCTGCTGGCCGCCCGAAAGCTGCCCGGGCTTGCGATCAAGAAGCGTCGACAGTC
>JACCZX010000416.1 GCA_013695705.1 Burkholderiaceae bacterium
ATCTTCACCAGCACGCTGCTCGACTTCGTCGTCACGCCGCTGGTTTTCTGGCGTTTCGGCAAGCGCGCCGCAGAGCGGCTGGTCGCTGATGCAGCCGCCGGAGACGCAAACGACTTTCACACAACACCTCCTCGGGAAGGGGTGTTGCACGCCTAGCAAATCGAATACCTCGAAGCTTCCCGCTGTCAGACCACACCATGAAAACATCATCACTTAAAAACGTTTCCATCTCGCTCCTCGCGATCTGCACCCTGCCGGTCGCCAGCGTCGTAAGCGCCCATGAAGGACACGACCACGGAGCATCTCCAACTCCGCAAGCGGCCTCAGCCGGCGACGCCTGGACGAATGCGCAGACCTCACTCAAAGCCATCCAAGCCGCCGCAGTCGCGAAGCAACAGGAGCCGATCCACACCGAGCAGGAGAAGCTCGTCGCCTCACTGAAGCAGGTTCAGGAGAAGGCCGGCAGCACGGAAAAGGCGCGCCTGGATGGCGCGATCAAGAACGCAATCGCGGCTTCCGAGAAAGTGCACGCCGCCGCTGACGCGAAGGACTTCGCGAAAGTCGATTCAAGTCTAAAGACACTCGAAGCCACCATGGCCATGGTCGAGAAGCAGGTCGCAGCTCCAGCAAAGTAATCGGAACAAAGGACACCCAAGAATAATGAAAACACTCACACGCTTCAGTGCATGCATTGCGTTATCGCTCCTCTTCGCCGTCGGCAGCGCGGCGCGGGCACAGCATGAGAAGCACGGCAAAGATGCGATGACGCAGAGCCTTGAGCCGCTCAAAGGCAAAGAGTTCGAAGTCACGTTTCTCAAAGACATGATCCATCACCACCAATCCGCGGTGGAGATGGCGAAGCTCATCCCCGTCAACACCAAGCGCCCCGAGCTGATCAAGCTCGGCCAGCAGATCACCTCGTCCCAAAAAGGCGAGATCGAGCAGATGACGGGGTGGCTGAAGAGCTGGCACAACGAAACGCCGGGTTCGATGGATAAAGTTCCGGGCATGGACAAAATGATGGCGGAGATCAAGCCCCTGGAAAAAGCGCAGGATGCGGTGTTCGACCGCATGTTTCTCCAGATGATGATCCCCCATCACGAGGGTGCAGTGAGCATGTCCGAGCTGGTCGAAAAACGCAGCGAACGTCCCGAGCTGCGCAAACTCGCGCAGAAGATCACGAAGGATCAGAAGGCCGAAATAGCGGAGATGAAAAGCTGGGAGAAGGCTTGGTTCAAAATGATTAGCTCAGGAAAATAAACGACAAACCGAAGGAGAAGGCGCTATGCCATATGAGAAGTATCAGGATTGCATCGACGCCTGCCATGCATGCGCAACGGCCTGCGAACACTGCGGTCACCGAGTGCCTGCGCGAAGAGCAGGTGAAAATCATGGCGCGCCGCATCGAACCGGGCCGCACCTGCGCGGAAGTCTGGTCGTCCGCCGCGCGTCTCATGTCGAGCGGCTCGGAGTTCGCGCCGAAAGCCTGCGGCTCTGCGCCAAAATCTGCCGCGCTTGCGCAGAGGAATGCGACAAGCACAAAGCACGAGCATTGCCGCGCGTGCGCGGAAGCGTGCCGCAAATGCGCGGACGCCTGCGGTCGTATGGCCGCTTAGCCCGGCCGAGCGCAAAAGGGGTCCGCTCCAGCTCTTCTTTCCCGGCAGCAGGCGGTCGCTTCAACTGCCGCGGACGAGCGTGGACATCAGCCCGAGCGCACCGCCGCCGAGCACGACTGGAATCACATCCCACTTCCATCGCAGCAATCCGATGAATACCAGTGCGGTTATCACAACGGCAAACCAATCCAGCTCCCGGCCCGCTGGAAACAGAATGTGAATGCCAAACCAAACGGCAAGATTCAAAACAACGCCCACGACGGCGGCAGTCACTGCCGAGAGCGCGGAAGCAAGGCCCTTGTTTCCGCGGAGACGTTCAATGGAAGGCGCTCCCATAAAAATCCAGATGAAGCAGGGAATAAAGGTCGCCCACGTCGTGATCAGCGCGCCGAGGGTGGCGGCTGCCAGAGGTGAGAGATTCCCCGGTTGATTCCAACCGCCGAGGAAACCGACGAATTGCAAGACCATGATGAGCGGCCCAGGGGTCGATTCCGCGAGACCAAGGCCATCGAGCATCTGCCCGGGGGCGAGCCACTGATAGGTTTCGACCGCTTGTTGCGAAACGTACGGCAAGACCGCGTACGCTCCGCCGAATGTGACCAGGGCCGCTTTGCTGAAGAAAACCGCCTCGCGCCAGAGCGTGTGTTCCGCGCCAAACACAACGCGAGCGAGCACCAGTGGCGCCCACCAGATGATTATCCCGATCGCAAGAATCGACATCGCCCGCCCGATGGACGGTCGTTGATGGAGGGGCGCTTCGCCGTCGTCTGCAATCACCTGCCCGCCGGCATCGGCGATCGCATCATGGCCGCTCGAGACGGCGAACC
>JACCZX010000418.1 GCA_013695705.1 Burkholderiaceae bacterium
CAGTCTATCACGCAGCAGTGTCCATTGATGCGCGTCAACGTGACATTCAAAAACGCTGTTTTGTACGCGCTGACCATAATCTTGACAAGCGCGGGCGACACGGCGCAAACGTCGCGCTCCGGCTTTGTCGCTCGTGGCGACATCGTAGGCGATGAGGATGAACATCGCGGGCGATACCTCTTCAAGTTTCTATTTTAAAACGCAAGGCAGATAGTTTGGAATATCTCCGCGCAGATGACGGGCGAGGATGCGTGACTGAACAAGCATCAACTGTCCGTAGCGAAACTCTTGTTCAATCAACGGATGAACAACCACATCTTGTTTCCGTGTTTGATATGCGGAGATTAGTTTGCGTTTTCCCTCTTTTGTGAACTCGCACGCTCCGCCTTCACTCATCACAAAATCGTCCTTCGAGATTTGTTTGCGGTTAATCAAGGTTATCGCCAAACGATCACACATAAACGCGCGAAACTCTTCCATCAAATCAAGCGCGAGGCTGGGTCGTGCGGGTCGTTCCGTGTGCAAGAATCCAACGAACGGGTCGAGTCCAGTCGCCGTCAACGCCGCGATGCAATCATGTCGTAGCAAGCCGTAGAGAAATCCTAATAAACAATTTATCCGGTCGCGCGGCGGACGACGCGAACGAGTTGTGAAGTTGAAATCTGATTGCTGGTGACGCAGATGAAAGTTAAAGCATGCAAAATAAAGACTCGCCGCCTGCCCTTCGTAACCGCGCATCTGGTCAAGTGTCTCGGCATCGCGCTCAAGCCAACGCAAGATGTTGCCGAGTTCATTCGCGCAAGTTTTAAGACTCTGTGCTTCCGTTTCCGAATCGGTTTCACGTGCTGAACGTAAGAGGCTGACGCGCGAGTTTTGCAGCTTTCCAGCGATTACGGCGCGGGCAATACTCGTACATGCCCGCGCATCATCCGCCGCGCGATACTGCGTGCGACGCAAGCCGACACTGGTGTTGGCGACGCCTTCCCAACGCCCTTGAAAGAAGCCGTTTTCTGAAAAGATATTTACCGCGACGCCATGCTCCCAACACAGTTGTAAGGCGGCGGGGCTGAAAGTGTTTTGCCCGAACGAGCAAACCGATTCGATGTGATGCACCGGCACGGCTAGTTTCAGTTCACGCTCGACCTCGATACGAAGCGTCAAATGATCGCGCGCGATATAGTTGCCGGATGTTGTGAGATAAAGCGTGTTCTGTTTGACTTCCATAATTCAATGAGCCTCGTCAATGCTGTTTTAACTGACAAGCGTTTCAACTCAAATTTTGTTTGAGCATCAAGGCGTAAGCGTCACTCGCGCCAAGCGTCGGGTCGGAGATTTCCGGCAAGCAAACACCGCGCAAACTGCATCCGTCGCAACGCGGCAACAACCTCGCGGGGGGTGTCACACCTGAAGCCAGCAACACGCGCACGGCTTCAATCGTTTCTAACGTCAAACGGTGTAACGCATCATCAAACACGACTTCGCGCCGTCGTTTGGTTGTGGCATGAAAGATAAATCCGCGTTCAACTTTCGTTGCAAACATCTCTTCAAGACATAACGCTTGCGCGCAAAGCTGAACCTCATCGTTATCAAATTGCCGCCGCTTGCCTTTCTTATATTCAACCGGCGCATAACTCTGACTCACGCCGCTCGCCGTTTTCACCGCACGCACTTCGACAATATCGGCTCGCCCCGAAAGTCCGTGCGCTTTGGAATACAACACTAGAGCGCGCAAAGCCTTCACGCCGTCTGTAGATTCATACCCTGCAAAGTCGGCGTGTTCATGTACCAGCGTCCCCTTCGCCGTGTGCGCGTTGTCTATCCAGATGCCTTCAATAGAGTGCAACGCGCAGCGACGGGGGCAGAACAGATAATCGTTCAGCTTGCCGATGCTGATGATGTCTTCTTCAGAAAAGTTCATCTTGATTCATGCTTGCAATTCAAAGCGAGTTGTTTACTTTTGCGTTATGTTTGATTTGTTGAAGTTCCACTTGTCGCAGATGGTTCTTCAGTCTTCAGTGGAATGTCCCAGACGATGCGGCGCGCTGTAACCGCATTGTTGTTGCTGACACTGCCATTGTTAGTTTGACTGCTTCCGTTGAGCGTCACTTCGCCTTTGGGTGATGCGCCATGATAATCCTTAAGCGATTCGGGAAACTCTCGCTCATCTGTGTCAGATTGCAGTTTGCGTTCGACTTTTACTAAATCAAAAAGTTTGTGCGCGGGAGCATTGCCGAGAGCGGTTGAGTGTTGGAAGTCTATGAGTCCGACGACGCGCAAGCCGCCGGGACGTGCCGATGATGAGTCATCACGAAACATGTTTTGCAGGGCGAAAAGAAAGTTATCCAAATCGCGGTAGGTGAACTTGGTCTTCTGTGCGAACGCGGGCGAGAAAAAGATGTGCGTGCGATAGAGTCCATAATCAACCCATCGCTTGCGTCCCATTGTGCGATTGCCTCTCGTGCTTTCTTCCGCATCCGAATCATCAGTCGCATTAGTGGCTTGAGTTTTTCCCGCTTCGACTTGTTTTTGTGTGTCTTCGGCTTCTTTGCCGGTGGTCAGGGCGCAACGAGTGATCGAAGCGTCGAGTTGCAAAACTTTATCGAGGCTTTCGGCAAACTCGAACTGAAGCGGTCCGCGTATCTGTCCGAAGAAACTGCCGAGCAGAGGTCCTTTCGTGGAAGCGACTTGCCCGAACGCCCGCACATCGAAAAACATTTTGCACAAAGCATCGCGGAACGCTCTTTGCGACAATTCGTTACTGTCGCGTTCATACATTGATATGGATTCCTCTTTGTCGCTCTTGCTTGCGCCCTTGCCTTTTCCTCTATCCGGTTTGTTATCGGCTCCCGGAACAATCGCTTGTGCTTGCGCTTGGTTTTGCAATAAAGACGCTTGGGTAACGTCAAATTGGTTTTGCGGTGTGAGCGTTGCTGCGTCCGGTGACTCACCGTTTCTCTTGGTTTGTAATTGCTGAACCAATTCTTTGAGCAACTCTTCCTGTTCGGTTTTGACTTCCGTGCTGCTCATCGTGGTTTCAAACACGGCACTTTCGCGCACGAAGATTTCATAACCTTTCTGTGCGCGCTCATCTTCATTTTTCAAAGTTCCATTCGGATGATAGAGACTGAAAAAGTTGCGAACTTTGCGCTTGAGACAACCGTCTGTCATGAATCCGCGCAAGGTCATCGGATTGGTGCGCGGCATGTTGTCATTGTCAGGGTCGCCGTTTGGATTCGCTTTCACAGCTTCAAGCAGCAACACCATATCGTGACGTTCGGCGACAACATTAGCAGCGGTTTTGCCTTGTGGCAGGGTGATGATGTTATGCGGGAGTGCGGTTATTTGATTGCCGTTGTCGTTTCCCTTGACGTTTGCAACAGTCGGTTCTTGTGTTGTGTTACTCATTATTCATCTCCTTCGTCGTTAGTTGAGGCGTTACCGCTTTTTACGCTTGATTCGGTGGCGGTTTGTCTTTGGCGTTGTCGCCGGAGTTATCGAGTATGTGACGTTCGTAGTAAAAGCCGAGCGCGAAACGTCCTTGCTCGTCGAGGTTAAATAAGCGCG
>JACCZX010000430.1 GCA_013695705.1 Burkholderiaceae bacterium
TCGTTGTCGAACTCGTACAGGTTGCGGCTGGCGCTAAGCCTGCGTGCGTAGTCGTCATCGCGCGCGATGTGCGGGAATCGCTGCAGCTTCGCCAGCGCTTTGCGTTTGAGTGTTGCCATGAACGCGCGCGTGTAGATCATGTTGATGCCGCGGCCGAGTGCGGCGCCACCGGCTGCTAAATCGAGCGGGGAGCCGATCGATGCTGCGGCGGTAACAAACGACGCGCTCTGCTCGCGCTCGCCCGCCCACTTGGCGAGCATGTTGCCGCCGAGCGATACCCCGACCGCATAGAGCGGCGCCTGCGGCCAGCGTGCGTGCAGCGCGCGCAACACCCAATCGCCCTCCTCTGAATCTCCGGAGTGATAGGCACGCGGCAGACGATTCGATTCGCCGGAGCAGCCGCGAAAGTGCACGACCAGTGCGCGCCAGTTGCGATCGGCGAACCAGCGCATCGTCGAAAGCGCGTAGTGACTTTGCGAATCTCCTTCAAGCCCGTGGAACATTGCCAGCATCGGCGCCGCGTTTAGCGGCGGCTCGGGCAGAGCAAAGTCGACGTCGATAAAGTCGGCATCTGCCGTATCCCAGCGTTCGCGTCGATACTGGACGTGCGGCTGGCGCATCAAGCGCGCCGGTACGATGGTCTGCAGATGTCCGCCGGGCAGCCACCACGGTGCGCAATATGAACCGTGCTTCAGCGACACCGCGGTCGGCTAATGAAGCACCGACGTTGACTCGCGCACGGGTGGGCCACCCGTTGCACCCCCGTCGGGTGCCGCCGACGCATGATGCAGCACCATTTTCCAACCAGCCGGCGTTTTCACATACACGTTGGTTGCCAGCACGCTGACCACTCGCTGTTGCTTGCCCTCACCGACGACGACTTCCTCTATCACATTGCGCAGCGCGACCGTCGGCGTCTCGAGCGACTTGGCAAGCGTGCAGCGGGCGTGAACAGGACCGGAGGCAAGGATCGTCGTCCACGATGACTTGACCGCCGAATATCCGGTCAGGCGTGGCCCGCCGGGATGAATGCAGACGACGTCGTCGTCCGCTAACCAAAGATCATTGACCGCCTCGCTGTCTGCAGCGTCGAGCGCTTCATAAAATGCCTGTTCGCATTCTTCCGGCGACGACAGCATCAGCGTCCTAGCAATTCGCATCGACGCTCGCTCAATGACCTTTAACGGCTGCGCCGGGCTTCAACAGATACACAGTTCCGCAATAGGGGCACATCGCCTGTCCGGTTGTCGTAACGTCGAGAAACACGCGCGGGTGGTGATTCCATACCGGCATTGCCGGATTGGGACAAAACGCCGGCAAATCACTGGACAGCAACTGGACGATCGGATCTTCTTGGGTCGCGCTCATTGGCACTATTGTCCTGAACTGGCGTAAGCCATTGTTTGTATTTCGGGGCGCGGCCGTTGACGACGTCAAAAAACAGCGTCTGGATCTTTTCGGTGATCGGTCCGCGTTGGCCGGCGCCGATGGTGCGGCCGTCGAGCTCGCGAATCGGGGTGATTTCGGCCGCAGTGCCGGTGAAAAATGCCTCGTCAGCCAGATACACATCGTCGCGCGTCATCGGTTTCATCGTGACCGGATAGCCAAGGTCGCGCGCGATATCGAGCACGCTGGCGCGGGTAATGCCGGTCAGTCCCGAGACCATCGCGGGCTCGAACACTTGTCCGTCCTTGACGATGAAAAGATTTTCGCCCGCCCCTTCGGCAACAAACCCTTGCGTATCAAGCAGGAGCGCTTCGTCGTAACCGTCATTGACAGCCTCCATGTTGGCCAGGATTGAATTGACGTAGTGCCCGGCGGTTTTGCTGCGCACCATCGACACGTTAATGTGGTGCCGCTGAAACGACGACGTCTTGACGCGAATGCCCTTGACCAGCCCCTCTTCGCCGAGATACGCACCCCACGGCCACGCTGCAATCGACACGTGCACCTGGTTGCCCTTCGGGCTGACACCCATCTTCTCGGAGCCGTAAAACGCCAGCGGCCGCAGATAGCAGGACTCGAGTTTGTTGGCGCGCACGACTTCGCGCTGCGCCTCGAAAATCTCCTCGCGCGAAAAAGGAATCTGCATCATGAAGATCTTGGCGGAGTTGAACAGCCGCTCGGTGTGCTCCTTCAGCCGAAAAATTGCCGGCCCGGCCGCTGTGTTGTAAGCGCGCACGCCCTCGAACACCGCGAGCCCGTAGTGCAACGAATGCGTCAGGACGTGCGTCGTCGCATCGCGCCATTGCACCAGTTTTCCGTCGTACCAAATCACCCCATCGCGGTCGGCCATCGACATCGTTTTTCTCCAGAAGCTCGCGGCGCTCATTCTAACGAACGAGCGCTTTTATAATCTCGCCCAAATGAAAGCACTGTTCGGCTCGCGTCCAGAGCTAGCGCGAGTACGGCGCGAGGGCTTTGCACGTGGCATACGCACAGTGGCGCCACTAATGATCGGCACTGGAATATGGGGCCTGGTGACCGGAGTCGCAATGGTCAAGGTCGGCCTTACTACAACGCAGGCGATCGGAATGACGCTGCTGGTGTTCTCGGGAACCGTGCAGCTGGCGTCGCTGCCACTGATCGCGGCCGATGCTCCGCTGTGGGTCGTGATGTTGACGGCGCTCGTCGTCAACCTTCGCTTCGTGATTTTTTCAGCGGGGTTGCATCCGTTTTTTCGACGCTTTTCAATCGCCCGCAGGTGGTTGCTCAGTTACTTCATGGTCGATATGAGCTTCGCGATGTTTCTGTCGCGCTTCGCCGACGCTCCGCGAGACCAGCGCGGAACGACCGAGCAAGTCTGGTTCTTCCTTGGGATGAGCGCAGGGAGCTGGATGGTGTGGCAGACGATGTCGATCATCGGCATCGTGTTGGCAGCCGAGGTGCCTGCTCAATGGGGACTCGAGTTCACATCGATCCTCGCACTGATTGCGATCACGCTGCCGCTGATTGTCGGTAGGCCAGCGCTGGTCGGCGCAGTCACCGCAGGCGTGATCGCAGTGGTTGCAGCAGGCCTGCCGCTAAAGCTCGGGCTGCTGGTGGCGGTGGTCGCTGGCATCGCCGCGGCGATGAGCGCCGAGATCATGCTCGAACGGCGCGCCAAGAATGTGGGGGGAACCACTTGAGCGATTTCGAAATCTGGTCAGTGATCATCGCGCTGACGTTGATCACGATCCTGATGCGTTCGAGCTTCCTGATGCTCGGCGACTATTTTCCGCTGCCGGAAAGAGTGCAGCACGGGTTGCGTTACGCGCCAGTTTGCGCCTTGATTGCGCTCGTTACTCCGGAACTGTTCCTGACGCAGGGTGCACTGGATGTCTCGCTTGCAAATCCGAAGCTGATCGCCGGCATCGCCGCAGCGGTCGTCACGCTGACGACACGCAGCATGATCGCGGCGATGGCGATCGGCATGTTGCTGTTTACGGTGCTGAGAGCTTAGAAAAATAAAGACCTAGAAAACCGAGGCCCAGAGTTGCGTGACTGCCGCCGCTTCGCGAGTAACCCCGTCACGCGCCACGCGGGCACGCTCCGCGCCGTTGAGCCGTAGTCGATGCTGAATACTGCGAAACGTCCGATAGGCATCGGCCACCTCTCGCGCCAGTGATGAGTCGATCAACTTCAACTCTCCCGCCATTTGCAGCAACGCAATGTTGCCCGCGTTGCGCAACAACACTGCATGCTCGCGCGCATGACGCAGCACTAAATATTGAACGATGAACTCGATGTCGATCATGCCGCCGCGATCGTGCTTTACATCGAACAACGCCGTTGGATTCGGATGTCCTTCGAGCATGCGGGTGCGCATCGCGAGTACGTCGGCGCGCAGCCGCTCGGCGTCGCGCGACTGCATAAGTATGGTTCGGCGCTCAGCCTCGAAGCGTGCGCCGATGGCGCCATCGCCGGCTGAAAACCTGGCGCGAGTGAGCGCCTGGTGTTCCCATGGCCATGCTCCGTGTTTGTGTTTGCCTTCGCCTTCGTTGCGCTGGTACGCCGAAAACGCGGCGAACGGCGACACCAACAGGCCTGCGTTGCCGTCTGGCCGCAGCCGTAGATCGATCTCGAACAGTTTGCCCGACGAGGTCTGAGTGCTGAGCCACGTCGTCAGTCGGCGCGCGAACATCGCATACGTTTCGGCCGCCGTAGCATCGTCATCGTCGTACAGGAAAATCAGGTCGAGATCCGACTCGTAACCGAGCTCTTTACCGCCCAGCTTTCCGTAGCCGATCACCGCGAAGCGCGGGGATTCGCGATGGCGGCGCGGCAGCGTGAGCCACACCGCCCCGAGCGCGAGCGTCAGCGTCGCATCAGCTAACGCAGA
>JACCZX010000447.1 GCA_013695705.1 Burkholderiaceae bacterium
GGAATCGCGGCGGTCGCGCCGTCGAGAATTGTCCGCCCGCCAAGGCGCACCGTGATTCCATTGATGTTGAGCATGGGCGCCGCCTAGCAAGCAATCATGGCGAACCCAAGACGGGCCGTAGTCAGCCGATCTTTTGCCCGGTCGCCTGCCAATCCTTTAGGAAGCCGGCGATCCCCGCGTCGGTCAGCGGATGCTTGAACAATTGGTGGATGATCTTGGGCGGTGCCGTCATGACGTCGGCGCCGAGCTTTGCCGCTTCGACGACGTGGATCGGGTGCCGCACGCTGGCGACCAGGATTTCGGTCGCAAAGTCGTAATTGTCGTAGATCATGCGGATATCGGCGATCAGCTGCATGCCGTCGAAGCCGACATCGTCGTGGCGGCCGACGAAGGGCGAAATGAAGCTCGCGCCGGCTTTCGCGGCAAGCAGCGCCTGGGCGGCGGAAAAGCACAAGGTGACATTGACCATCGTCCCGTCGCCGGTGAGCGCCTTGCAGGCTTTGAGGCCATCCGGCGTCAGCGGTACCTTGATGGCGATATTCTTGGCGATCTTGCGCAGGATTTCAGCCTCGCTCATCATTGTGTCGTAATCGAGAGCGACGACCTCGGCCGAGATCGGGCCGGGACAAACGGCGGCGATCTCGCGCACCACCTCGATGAAATCGCGGCCGGATTTGTGGATCAGCGACGGATTGGTCGTCACTCCGTCGAGCAGCCCGGTGGCCGCGAGCTCGCGAATTTCGGCAATCTCGGCGGTGTCGGCAAAGAACTTCATGGATTTGGCCTGCCCGGGATAAGGATGGATTTGCCGCCGCATAGCGGGTGGTCCAGCTACAGTCATCTGATTCGGCAGACTGGGGGATCAAATGAGCGAGCATGTGCGGATCGAAAGCGGCGGCGGCGTCCTTGCCATCACGCTCGCCCGCCCCGAACGGCGCAACGCCATCACGGTCGCCATGTACGCCGCGCTGGCCGCGGCGATCGAGGCGGCGCAGGGTGACTCCTCGCTACGCCTGGTCACCCTGCGCGGCGAAGGCAAGGATTTCACCGCCGGCAACGATCTCGCCGATTTCATGGCCGCAATGCCCCGCGACGGCGAGGAAATCGCGGTCTGGCGGCTGCTCCGGGCGCTTGCGGTCAACGAATTGCCGTTGATCGCGGCGGTCCATGGCAATGCGATCGGCATCGGGACGACCATGTTGCTGCATTGCGACCTGGTACTGGCCGCCGAAGACACCCGTTTCTCGCTGCCGTTCGTCGATCTGGGACTGGTCCCCGAGGCCGCCAGCTCCCTGCTTTTGCCGCGTCTCGCCGGACGCCGCCGCGCCGCGCGCTACCTGCTGCTGGCCGAATCATTCGGGCCCGAAGACGCGCTCGACTGGGGCCTGGTCAGTCAGGTCGTGCCGAAGGCAGCGCTCGAACAGTCATTGGCGCAGACGGTCGCGGCCCTGCTGGCCAAGCCGGCCACGGCCTTGCGGCTCACACAAAAGTTGCTGCGCCATGGCAATCGCGAGGAAATTCTGGAGCGATTCGCGCTCGAGAACGGCCACTTCTCCGAGCGGCTTCAATCGGCCGAAGTGAAAGAAGCAATCTTGGCTTTCTTCGAAAAACGCAAGACGCCCAACGTCGTAAGTTAGGCGCCGGCAACCCACACCCGCTTCGAGCGGCTCACATTGATCGTCGGACCAGCGTACAGCAGCAGATCGGTCGGCTGCGTGTAAGTGACCTGGAGGTCGTAATATTTGCTGGTGCCCGAGGTTCCGCTGAGCGGATCCGCGACCGTGAAGGTTCCGGGGCCGGTTCCGTAAACGCTGTTGGTGATCAGCGTTTTGACTTGCGTGGCGGTTGGCGTGGTGCAACCGGTCGCGGAAGGGTTCAGGCACAGGGTTGCATAGCGCGCCCCTTGCCCCAGCGCCTGCTGGATTCCGGCTGCTGCGCGATAAACCTGGGCGAGTTGAACAAACGCCCAGATCATGACGATCAGAACCGGAAAGGCGAACGCCATCTCGATCGCGGCCGCGCCGCGCTCGTTGCGAAGTAGGCGACGGGTTTTCACTGCGTCCGCATCCCGGCAGTCGCCGATACATGATAAGTACCGTCGGCATTGAGGGACCCGAAGTTGAACGGGAACAGCGGCGCATATTTGTCCGTCACCGCGACACTGATGTAACGGGCCTCGGTCGATCCTGCGGTACAGGTGAGTGCATCGAACGCGTCCGCATCCGTGCTTGTCTGCGTCGTGATGCCCCCGCCAGCGGCCTTACATTCCAGCCGGTACGTGACCGTCACGTTGCTCGTCGTAATCGGCGTTGATTTACAGGTTCCGTTGGCATTCAATCCGTTGACCTGACAGATCACCTCGGTCTTCAATGTGCCCTCGACTGTGTCCATTTCGGTGGTCTGCATAATCTTCTCAATCGCGCGTTGGGTACCCTGTTCGAGCACCAGCTTGCGGCCGAACGCGTTGCTCATGTCGACGACACCGGCCATCATGAAGACCAGCACGGGGGCAACGATCGCGAACTCGATGAGCACCGCACCGCGATCATCCGTCAGGCGTTTGAAAAATGCGCGGCTCATCACGCGACCAGCCTGATTATTCGCGAGGAATTATTCTGCGGCAGCCCTTCGGTGACGCACTGGCTGAGGCCCTTGAATTTGCTATTGCCCGTGAAGGTGATGCGACGAGCGACGATCATCGTGCAGGTCGCGTTCGTGCCTCCGCCGCCGTTGTACCAAAGATCCGAGCTTGGAAAGTAGAGAGCCCCAGTAATTGCCGAGGAGGACCCACCATTGAGCTTGTTACAGCCGCTGCAATCGACCGCGCGTCGATCCTGATAGATTGAGATGCCCTTCCACGTGCCGGTAGTCGGCGCGGTGATGTTGTTGACGGCCTGAGCGTTGGACGTGACTGTCCCAATGGTCGCGGTCGGCGAAGTATTCTTGTTCGTCAGCACGATGGTGCAGCCGGTGCAGTTGAAAGTGCCCTGGAAGTCGACGTTGCCGCCATTGATGTAGATCGGCCCGAAATTG
>JACCZX010000177.1 GCA_013695705.1 Burkholderiaceae bacterium
ATGAAGCCGCTCGCGGAAACAGTGTTGACGGGCGACGACGCCGAGAAAATGCAGAAGCTGCTTGATGTCCTCGAAGACCTCGATGACGTGCAGCAGGTCTACACCACGGCCGCGCTCGTGTAATGAAGCTTCTGGTGATTGGCGGCGGCGGTCGCGAGCATGCGCTTGCGTGGAAACTGGCGCAGTCAGCACGGGTGAAAGCCGTGTTTGTGGCGCCCGGCAACGGCGGTACCGCACGCGACAAGCGATACAGAAACGTCGCCTTCGAAAGCAATGAGGCGCTCGCAGACCTGGCGCAAAACGAAGGTATCGCTTTTACTGTGGTCGGGCCTGAAGTACCGCTCGCATCGGGCGTAGTCGATGTTTTCCGCGCCCGCGGGCTGCGCATTTTTGGTCCGACGCAAAATGCAGCGCAGCTCGAGAGCTCGAAGGATTTTGCCAAGGCATTCATGACGCGGCATGGGATCCCAACGGCGCGGCATCAAACCTTCACCGATCCGCTGGCGGCACGCGCGTACGTTCAACAGCGCGGTGCTCCGATTGTCATCAAGGCCGACGGCTTGGCGGCAGGCAAGGGAGTGGTCGTTGCGATGACAGTCGAGGAAGCGATGGCCGGGCTCGACTCGATGCAGATCGGCAATAGTGCCAGCGATGGCGCAACCAAGCTTGTGATCGAAGACTTTCTCGACGGCGAGGAGGCAAGTTTTATCGTCATGTGCGACGGCGCTAACGTGCTGACGCTGGCTACAAGCCAGGATCACAAGCGTCTGCTCGACGCTGATCGCGGACCCAATACCGGTGGCATGGGGGCATACTCGCCGGCGCCAGTTGTTACGCCTACGATGCACGCCAGGGTGTTGCGCGAGATCATCATGCCCACCATTGTCGGCATGGCTGCCGACGGTATTCCATACTCCGGCTTCCTGTACGCCGGTTTGATGATCGACGGCGAAGGGGGGATAAACGCGCTTGAATTCAACTGTCGCATGGGTGACCCGGAAACGCAGCCGATCATGCTGCGATTAAAAACAGACCTGGTAACTCTGATCGACGCCGCGATCGACGGCCGGCTCGACCAGGTGGAAGCCAAATGGGACCGGCGCGCCGCACTCGGCGTCGTGATCGCAGCCTATGGCTATCCATCGCATCCACGCACCGGAGACGCAATCACGCGCCTGCCCGACGACGACGACGATTGCATCGCCTTCCACGCCGGCACGGCAGCGAGCAACAATCGCCTGGTAACCAGCGGCGGCCGCGTGCTATGCGTCACTGCGCTCGGTGAAACCGTGCGTGCTGCGCAGAAGCGCGCGTATCGCGCAGTCGATGAAGTCGCCTTTGACGGCCTGCAGTTTCGTCGCGACATTGGGCATCGCGCGTTGAAAATCAAACGTTAGGAAGACCAATGGCTGACGCGCCGTATAACGTAGAACGACATATCGCTCTGAAGCGCGTATCGAGTGTGGCCGCGTCACCCGATGGCGCCTGGCTCGCGGTCGCGGTGCAGCGTCTCGACCACGCCGGTGCCAAGTACGTCTCGGATCTCTGGAAAGTGCCCACCGACGGCAGCGAATCAACGCAACTGACGCGCGGCGACTGCAAGGACGGCGCGCCTGCTTTCCGGCGCGACGGCGCGCTCGGGTTCCTGTCGAACCGGCTACCGAACGAAGTCAAGCCCGACGATGACGCTGACAAACGCATGCAGGTTTGGCTGTTGCCCGCGGCGGGCGGCGAGGCGCAGCAACTCACCGACGAACCGCTCGGCGTTGATGGTTTCAAATTCGCGAAGAAGGCCGATCGATTGATCGTGCTGGCGCCGGTGCTGGCCGGCGTCGAAGCTGACAAACAGCGCGAAACCGCCAAGGACCGCGACAAGAAAGGCTCGAGCGCGCGGCACTTTCGCAGCCAGCCGGTGCGGCACTGGGACCATTGGCTGCACGAAAACGAGAACATGGCGAACACGCATTTGATTGCGTATTCGTTTGATGGCAAAGATAGGGCCGATCTGACGCCGGGCGCAAAACGCGAGATGTCGGTCGAGCCGGGGTTCGATGTGTCACCGGATGGACTGCAGGTCGCGGTGACGTGGCAAAGCGCCGGCGCCGATCGGGAAACTGACACGGCAATCGCGCTGATCGATGTCGAGTCGACGAAAATGCGCATTGTCGGCGCAGCGACCAACAGCAACACCGAATCGCCGCTGTACGCGCCCGACGGCAAGACCCTCGCCGTCATTCGCGCTACACGCTCGCCGACCGTCGTAGTTCGCCCGACGCTGACGTTAATCGATGTGGCGAGCGGGTCGATGCGCGAAGTTGCGAAGGAATTCGATGCCTGGCCGCACATCGGCGACTGGTCCGCAGATGGCAAGCGCCTGTACGTCGGCGCCGACATCGCGGGGCACGTGCCGGTGTTGATGGTCGAAATCGCGAGCGGCAAGGTCGAGCGCGTCACGGCCATACGTGAAGGTGGCGCGCACTCGGACTTGCACGTGCTTGCCGATGGCCGCGTTGCCGGGATTCGCTCTACCTTTCTTGAACCGCCCGAAGCGTTCGTAGTCACTGCGAAGCCGGGCTCGCCGCCGCAGACGCTCGCGCACCTGTCGGGCTTCGACGACGCCGCTTGGGCTGAAGTCGAAAATCTCACCGCGAAATCGACCGACGGCGCTGACATACAATATTTTGTGATGAAGCCTGCCCCAGCAGGTATTAAGCCGGGGCCGAAGAATGCGAAGGGCAGGTTGCCTACGCTGCTGTGGATCCATGGCGGGCCGATCGGCATGACGGCCGATGCGTGGCACTGGCGCTGGAACCCGTTGCTCGCCGTCGCGCAGGGCTACCTCGTGGTGCAGCCGAATCCGCGCGGCTCGACCGGGTTTGGTCAGCCATTCGTGCAAGGCATCTGGGGCAACGTGTGGGGCAACCAGTGCTACCAGGATCTGATGGCGGTGACCGACGCCATAGCAGCGCGCGCCGATGTCGATGCGGATCGAATGATGGCGATGGGCGGCAGCTTCGGCGGCTACATGACCAACTGGATCGGCACGCAAACACAGCGCTTCAAATGCTTGATCACGCACGCCTGCGTGACGACGATGGCGCAATTTACGGGCACTACCGATCATCCGGCGTGGTGGTATCTCGAAATGGGCGGCGAGGATCCTTACGCCGATCCGGCGGCATACGACCGCTACGCGCCGATCCGCCATATCAAGCAATGGAAAACGCCGGCGCTGATCATTCACGGGGAGAAAGACTATCGCTGCCCGATCGGCGAAGGCCTCAACCTGTTCGAAGCGCTGCAGTATCACGGCGTGCCCTCGGAGATGCTGGTATTTCCGGACGAAAACCACTGGATCATGAAGCCGCGCAATATTGTCGCGTGGTACGACACCGTGCTCGGCTTCATCAAACGCCACTTGAGCTGACCGGCCGTGTCATTCCCACCAACACGGGAATCGAGCGTTGCTACGAACGGCGCTGAGTTCCCGCTTTCGCGCGCCCGACAGGCTTCGCATGTCCGACCTCATCGATAGCCAATCCGTCCGAGAATATTTGCTCGGTCTGCAGCAGCGGATCGTTGCTGCGTGCGAGCAACTCGACGGTCAATCGTTTGAACGTGACGTATGGGAAAAGCCGGATGACGCGGCGCTCGCCGGCGGTGGAGTGACGTGCATGCTCGAAGGAGGCGACCTCTTTGAGCGAGCCGGCGTTGGCTTCTCGCATGTCATCGGCAAAACGCTGCCGCCGTCGGCCAGTGTGCAGCGGCCAGAGTTGGCGGGCCGTGGGTTCGAAGCGCTCGGAGTGTCGCTGGTATTGCATCCGCGCAACCCCTACGTGCCAACGGTTCACATGAACGTACGGTTTTTTATCGCCAAGGCGAAAGGTCAGGCCGACGTCTACTGGTTTGGCGGCGGCATGGACCTGACGCCGTATTACGGGTTTTCCGATGATGCGCGGCACTTTCATGCAACCTGCAAGCAGGCGCTCGAACCGTTTGGCGCGGACAAATACGTGCGCTTTAAAAAGTGGTGTGACGAATATTTTTATCTCAAGCACCGCGCCGAGCCGCGCGGTATCGGCGGCGTGTTCTTCGACGACTTTC
>JACCZX010000180.1 GCA_013695705.1 Burkholderiaceae bacterium
AGCGTATTCGCCTCGCACGGTTTGCAAGTCGGGCATTTCCTCCACACACGGTGCGCACCATGTCGCCCAAAAGTTGACTAGCAACCAATGCCCGTGCCATTGCGCAATCGGCTGCGGGGTTCCATCAGCGTCGTTGAACGTGTGAGTAAACAGCGCCGCTGCGGGCCGCGGCGCCGGCGTGGGTACGGTGTCGTCGCGAAGCGCCACAGCGACGCCAAATAACAGCGCCAGTATGGCGGTCACGGATAAGGCCAGTTTCGCTACTGAGGTGTTCATGAGAATCGACCGCGTCGGTTTCTAACTTGGAGGATTTGCTGAGGAGCGGCATCATGCCACGCGTGGAAACGACGGCTTCGCAGTCGCGCGTCATCAGCACCCGCTGCTGCATCGTTGGCGGCGGGCCGGCAGGGATGCTGGTCGGCCTGCTCCTTGCGCGCGGCGGAGTGACGGTCACGGTGCTCGAAAAGCACGCGGATTTTTTGCGCGATTTTCGGGGCGACACGGTGCACCCGTCGACGCTTGAAATCCTGCAGCAAATCGGTTTGCTCGATTCCTTTTTGGCGCTGCCGCACCGGCGCGAGGAGCAATTGCTGATTCGCTTCGGCGATGGTTTCCATCCGGTCGCCGAATTTTGTGGTTTGAAGCCGTTCGGCTATATGGCATTTGCGCCGCAATGGGATTTTCTTGATTTACTGTCTGACGCAGCACGCGCGCATCCGAACTTCACGCTGCGCATGAGCACCGAAGCGACCGGATTGCTGCATGATGGCGCGCGCGTGGTCGGCGTGCGTGCCGTTGACGTGCAAGGTGAGCTTGAAGTTCGTTCGGACATTGTGATCGCTTGCGACGGCCGCGATTCCATATTGCGGGCCGCTTCTGGCTTACGCGTGCTTGACTTCGGCGCGCCAATGGACGCACTGTGGTTCAGGTTGCCAAGGTCGCCCACCGACATCGACAACACGTTTGCAGTGCCGGGTCGCGGACGCTTGCTGGCAATGATCAACCGGACCGCATACTGGCAAGCCGCGCTGATCGTTCGAAAGGGCAGCAGTACTGAGTTGCGCGCGCAGGCGATGTCGGAGTTCCACGCGCTGGTGGCGCCGCTTTTGCCGTTCACTGACGAGCGCATCAAGCATGTCGCCGGGTGGGACCAGGTAAAGCTGCTTGAAGTGCGCGTTGATCGATTGCAGCGCTGGCATCGACCGGGCCTGCTGCTGATCGGCGATGCAGCGCACGCAATGTCGCCCGCCGGCGGCGTAGGCATCAACCTGGCGATCCAAGACGCGGTGGCGGCGGCCAATGTGCTCGGCCCCGCGCTATGTAACAACGTATCGATTGACGAAATGCTGTTGGCCCGCGTGCAACGAAGGCGCTGGTTGCCGACGGTTATCACGCAATCCGTGCAGCGAGTGCTTCAACGCAATTTGATTGCCCCCGCACTCGGCGCTCAACCAGGCCCTGCCGCACCGATGCCCCGTGCGGCACGCTGGGTACTTCAATTTCCGTGGGTGCGTCGGATACCGGCGCGTTTTTTCGGCTACGGGGTTCGGCGCGAGCGTGTCGTGTTCGGTGCGGTTGCTCGGACGTCCGAGGCAGTGAGCAACGCCTTAGCGGGTTTCATCGATTAGTTTCTGTAGCGCCGCGAGATTTGCACGCCCGGCGGCTTCAATCGGGTGCATGCCGTCTTCGGCTTTTAAATCGCGTCGATTGCGTGCTGCAATCCTGATCGCATCGCGCGGGTAGATATGCAGGCGAACGCCGATCGGCAGCGTGCGCGATGTGGTTGGCGTGGCTGGTGCGGCCGGCACAAAGGGCAATATGAAACTCAAGCGCTCGAGCGCAGCGGGTCGCTCGTCGCCACCCTCTTCGACGTCGAACTCGATTCCGAGATTTATCAACCGCAGCTCGACGTCCTTGGCGCTGTCGACGAATAGCTGCAAATTGACGTCAGAGTGCTCGGTCGCGGTGCCGTTGAGCAGCGCACCGATCAAATGGGGATCGAATTCTTGCAGCGTTTGCATCACCTCGGCGGCAAATTTGCGCCGCGCTGCTAGCAAATCACCGTGCGACTCACCACCGAACAGCTTCAGATACCGCCGTAACTCGCGCTCGATTTCCGTGTTGTCGGGTACTTTGACGCGACGATCACCTTCGCCGAGTACTTCATGCACCGCACGGCGCTTCGCCTGCGCGTACTCGCAGCCCTCCTCGGCGATCAAACGCGCGGCGGTCGCCGCGAGTTCGGCTCGGAGATCACTGGAAGCCATCGTTTGAGTTTATAGCGGGAAGCGGAGTCTGACGCGCGCATTACAATTCCGCGCCTTCAAGCGATCGTGTCATTTAAATAGCGTTTCCGCCGGACTCTTAACTTGCACATTCACATCCTCGGCATCGGCGGAACATTTATGGGTGGGCTGGCGCAACTTGCGCAAGCGTCCGGGCACGAGGTCAGCGGGTGCGACACCAATGTGTACCCGCCGATGAGCGATCAGTTGACGGCCGCCGGCGTCCGCGTCATTGAGGGTTACAGTGCTGATCAGCTCTCGCTCGATGCTGATGCCTGGGTTGTGGGCAACGTCGTTACGCGTGGCAATCCGCTGATGGAGGTAATCCTCGAACGCGGGCTCACCTATGTGTCAGGGCCCCAGTGGCTAGCTGAGAATCTGCTGCGCGGCCGGCACGTGCTGGCCGTGGCCGGCACACACGGCAAGACGACGACCAGCGCGATGCTCGCCAAGATTCTCGATCACGCCAGCCTTGATCCCGGATTTTTAATCGGCGGTGTACCGGAAGATTTCAGCGTTTCTGCCCGGATCGGTACGGGGCCTCACTTCGTGATCGAGGCCGACGAATATGACACCGCGTTTTTCGACAAGCGCTCGAAGTTCTTGCACTATCGACCGCGCACTCTGGTTCTTAACAATTTGGAGTTCGATCATGCAGACATTTTCGCCGACCTGTCGGCTATCGAAACTCAGTTTCACCACCTGGTCCGTACGCTGCCAGCGACAGCTCGCATCGTAGCCAACGGCGCAGACGAAGCGTTAGGGCGGGTCCTGGCGCGCGGATGCTGGTCCGAGGTGCAGACATTTGGCATCGGAGGCCAATGGCGAATCAGCGATGAGCCGCCGTATCGCGTCAGCAACGGAAGCGACGTTGGCGGTGAGTTGCAGCTTGCAATGGCGGGACGGCACAATCGATTGAACGCGCTGGCCGCGATTGCCGCAGCTCATCATGTCGGCGTCTGCGCCACCGCGTCTCTGGCTGCGTTGGCCGATTTTCGCGGCGTAAAGCGGCGGCTCGAAGTGCGTGGGGTTGTCAATGGCGTAACGATTATCGACGACTTCGCGCACCACCCGACCGCGTTTGAGCAATCGATCACGGCGCTGCGCGCCCTGCATCCACACCACCGCGTCATTGCTGTATTTGAACCGCGCTCGAATACGATGAAGCGCGGCGCCGTCAGCGCAATGTTGCCTGGCAGTTTATCGGCCGCACACCGCGTGTTCTGTTTCGCCGATGGCATCGGGTGGAACGTTGCCGAGGTGCTCGCACCACTCGGCTCGCTGGCGACAGTGCACGACAATCTCGCGGCAATGGTCGAGTCGATTGCGTCGTTCGTCGAGAGCGGTGATCAACTACTGGTAATGAGCAATGGCTCTTTCGGAGACATTCATCAGCAGTTGTTGGCTCGGCTTGCCCAGAGGTGCGATGGCAGTGGCGATTCTGCCAAACGCGCGGCGTGATCCTTTACCTGCATGGTTTTCGTTCATCGCCCCAGTCGCGCAAGGCGCTGACACTGCATCAGCATCTTCAGGCGCGCGGCCACGGTGAGCGCTACGCGTGTCCGGCTTTGCCAGCTTCTCCCCGCGTCGCGTCACAACTGGCGCTCGATCTTGCGCAAACGGTGGCGGTCGATCAGCTGGCGCTGATCGGTTCATCGCTGGGTGGTTATTACGCGACCTGGATTGCCGAAAACCTCGGCTGCCGAGCGGTGTTGCTCAATCCCGCTATCGATCCTGCACGTGACTTGCAGGCGCATATTGGCCGCCAGCCAGTTTTTTTCAGCGCTGATCAGATTGATTTTCGAGCGGAGTACATCGATGAACTGCGCGAGATCGATACGACGGTGACCAGGCCTGAGCGATATTTCCTTATCGCGGCTACCGGCGATGGGGTCATCGACTATAGGACGATGACGGCGAAGTACCGCGGCGCCCGGCAGCGTGTGATCAACGGCAGCAATCACGAACTGTCCGATTTCTCACACTACGTTGATGAAGTCCTTTCATTCTGCGGCGTTTGATCGGCAACCGGGGAAATTCGGGTGAACCAGCGTTTACAAAAAAAATCGCGATCATTACCGGCGCGGCTCAAGGCATCGGCTACGCAACCGCGCGCAAGTTTCTCGACGAAGGGGCAAAGGTGGTTGCGTGCGACATCAGCGCTTCGGCGATAGATGCCGCAGTGAAGTCGTTGTCGGCTTCCGGTTCGATCGAGGGCGAGGTGGTCGACGTCACCTCTCGGGAGCAGATCGATGAAATGGTCGCTGCAGTCATTGCCCGCCACGGCCGCATCGACGTACTGGTGAACAACGCGGGCATCACGTTGGACGCTCGCTTGCAAAAGATGAATGACGATCAGTTCGACAAGGTGATCGCGGTCAATCTGAAAGGGACTTATAACTGCGCGCAGGCAGTGCTCGAAACGATGCTGCAGCAGGGGAGCGGCGTGATACTCAATGCATCGAGCGTCGTCGGGATTTACGGCAACTTCGGCCAGACCAATTATGCCGCCAGCAAGTTCGGCGTGATCGGCTTCGTCAAGACCTGGGCGCGGGAACTCGGACCGAAGGGAATACGCTGCAATGCGGTCGCACCAGGGTTTATTACGACCCACATACTCGACACGATTCCGGCCAAGGTGCTCGAGCAGTTGACCGAGCGCGTGCCGTTGCGGCGCCTCGGAACCCCCGACGACGTCGCCAACCTCTATGCGTTTCTGGCGTCCGACGAAGCGTCGTACATCAACGGTGCGGTAATTGAAGTCTCCGGTGGATTGACGGTTTGAAGCGTCTCACTTCCCGCGCCGGTTTGTAGATGAGCACGCATCTGCTGTTTGACGACGACGGCGCGTTCAGGGCGGGAACCGAAATGGTCAACGCCGGTACGTCGCACCAGGTCGAGTTACCGAGTGGAAAACGCACCAAGGTTAAAAGTTCGCATGTATTGATCCGATTCGCCGAACCGGCGCCGGCTCATCTGCTCGAGCGCGCCCATGCGCAAGCCGGCTCAATCGATCTCGATTTTTTGTGGGAAGTGGCGCCGCAGGACGAGTTCGGCTTCCTGGACCTGGCACGCGAGTATTTCGGCGTCGAGCCCAGCGCCATTGAAGCGGCGGCGCTGCTGTTTAGATTGCACAGCGCTCCGGTCTATTTTTATCGCAAGGGGCGGGGCCGCTATCGTCCGGCGCCGGCCGAGACGCTGAAGGCCGCGCTGGCCGCCGTCGAGCGCAAGCGCAAACAGGAAGAGTTAAAGCAGCAATACGTCGACCAACTGAAGACGGGTCACGCACCACAGGCTATCGTGCAGCAGGCAATCGGGTTGTTGATCAAACCCGATCGCAACTCGATCGAGTTCAAAGCAGTCGAGCAGGCCGCCAATGAGTCGCAAATGACGCCGTTGCGGCTGTTGCTGGCACGCGGTGCGATCGCGTCGCCGTATCGCTGGCATCTCGATAGCTTTCTGGCGCAGCACTTTCCACAAGGCACGGGCTTCGATAACGACGTGACCGCTGCCGACGGCTCGAGCTACTTGCCGCTCGCTCCTGTGCGTGCGTTTTCTATCGACGACAGTGCGACGACTGAGATTGATGACGCGTTTTCGGTGCAAACGCTTGGCGATCGCGTACGAGTCGGCATTCACATCGCAGCGCCCGCGCTCTCGATCGCGCGCGGCGATCCGGTTGATGCAGTCGCGCGTTCTCGCATGTCGACCGTCTATGCACCGGGGCTGAAGTACACGATGTTGCCGGAAAACTCGATCGACGCATTTTCGCTCAACCAGGGTCGCGCCGCACCGGTGCTCTCGCTATACGGCGAATTCGATGCTCAAACATTTGACGTGCTTGTGACCGAATCGCGCGCGGAGCGAGTGCACATCGAGGCCAATCTGCGACACGATCAACTCGATGAGCAGGTGACCGACGCCGCGATCGCAAGCGCTGCTTTTGAGTCGCCATTTGCGGCGCAGTTAAGTTCTCTGTGGCACATCGCGCGCAGTCTGCTTACGCGTCGAGAACAGGTGCGCGGCCGGCCGGAGCCTGCGGGCCGGGTCGACTTTTCTTTCGAGCTCGACGGCGCGGGCGAGCAGGCGCTTGTGTCAATTCGTCAGCGCCGACGCGGCGCCCCGCTCGACCTCATCGTCGCAGAGTTGATGATCTTCGCCAACAGCACCTGGGGTAGCTGGCTTGCCGCGCGCCGGACGCCGGGAATTTATCGCTCGCAGGCGCTAGGGCGAGTGAAAATGGGGACAGCACCGGCGCCGCACGAAGGCATCGGCGTCGCCAACTACGCCTGGTGCACGTCGCCCCTGCGCCGCTACGTCGATCTCGTCAATCAGCGGCAACTATTGGCGTGCGTACTCGATCGGCCGCCTCCTTATGCTCAAAACGACGCGGATTTGTTCGGCATCGTCTCCGGTTTCGAATCGGCTTACGCCGCCTATGCCGAGTTCCAGCAAAACATGGAGCGCTACTGGTCGCTGCGTTGGCTGCAGCAGGAAGCGATGACTCGAATTGAAGCTTCCGTGATCAAGGGCGACGTGCTGCGTCTTCTAGGGCTTCCGTTTGTAACGCGACTGCCCGGGCTGGCCGATCTGCCGCGTGGCCAACGGCTCGAACTCGACATCATTGCCACCGACACGATCGATCTCACGCTGGAAGCGCGGGTGCACCAGGTTTTTGCGGCGCAACCCATGCTCGAGGTTGAGGAAGAAGAACTGGTTGAGGAACTCGCCAACGCTTCGGCCGAAGAAACGGCCGAGCGCAGCGCGGAAGCTGGTGCAGCTATCGCGCAATCCGCAGAAGTTGCGCCTGGGACTGAAAGCATAGAGCCCGCGCCGTCGATTTATCCGCGGTAACTCAAGTTATCAAGCTGGGCGAGCGCTAGATATAAGACTAGCGCGATCCTGTCACGCGCATCGACTAGTGTGCTGGCTACAATCATTCGAGCGCTGATTCTCAGTTTCAACGAAAACTTATGTGGGCAAATGGATGCGGGTAGATGGACGTGGCTGACCTAAGCTTGTCCGCGCAGGCCTATGGAGTGCGCTCGTTTCTGGCCGACAAAGTTTTGGTAATGGCCATGACGGTATCTATCGGACTGCACATCACGGCACTGGCGGTCCGTTTCGTCGACCCCGAGCTGTTCCGCGTTCGCTCCACCGATCCACCAGTCGAGATCATTCTGGTCAATGCCAAAAGCGAAAGTGCGCCGGGCAAAGTCGAAGCGCTGGCCCAGAATAATCTCGATGGCGGCGGAGCCAACGACGCCGGCCGGCGGACTTCCCCGCTGCCTAACAGCTTCGAGATGCGCGATGGCGATTCGCTCGAATCCGCGCGCAGAAACGTGCAGCAGCTTGAAGAGGAGCAGAAAAGACTGCTCGCCACGCTGCGCGAGTCGTTGCTGGTGAACCCGACGCCGCTTAAGAGCACTGCGGCCGAGCAGCCGCAAAATGGCAGCATCGAGAGTGAAACGAGCGAGCAGCTGCAGCGTGCGCAGGCCGAAATCGCGAAGCAGATTTCCGATTATCAAAAGCGGCCGCGCAAGCACCACTTCATGCCAAGCGCATCGGAGTATCGCTATGCGCGCTACGTCGAAGACTGGCGCGCCCGCGTTGAGAAAATCGGCAATGAAAATTATCCGAATGACGCGCGCGGGCGTTTCTATGGCGCGCTTCGCATGACGGTTGCTATTCGTAAAGATGGCTCGGTGGCCGATACGATGATCGAGCAGTCGTCCGGCTCGCAGGTACTCGACCGGGCAGCGAGGCGAATCGTGCAAATGGCGGGGCCATACCCTCCATTTCCACCGGAAATCGGGCGCGACACGGATATCCTCGAAATAACGCGCACCTGGATCTTTACCAACGACCAGCTTGCTACCCGCAGCACTAAGCCCTAAAAAAA
>JACCZX010000463.1 GCA_013695705.1 Burkholderiaceae bacterium
GATCAGGTTGCACGCATCGCACGCGTGTGCTTCCAGATGCAGGTTCCGATCGTGCCGCGCGGCGCTGGTACCGGACTGTCAGGCGGCGCGTTGCCGCACGGCCGCGGCGTGCTGCTGTCGCTGACCAAATTTAATCGCATCCTGAAAATTGATCGGCTCGCGTGCACGGCCGTCGTGCAACCCGGGGTGCGCAACCTGGCGATCTCCGAGGCGGTATCGCATCTCGGGCTGTATTACGCACCGGACCCTTCGAGCCAGATCGCGTGCACGATCGGCGGCAATATCGCGGAGAACTCTGGCGGCGTGCACTGCCTGAAGTATGGCCTGACGTTGCACAACGTACTGCGCGTGAGCGGCGTAACTGTAGAGGGCGAAATTATCGAGGTCGGCTCCGAGGCTTTCGATTCTCCCGGTCTCGATTTGCTATCGCTGGTGATGGGCTCGGAAGGCATGTTTCTGATCACGACGGAAGCGACGGTGAAACTTTTGCCCAAGCCGATATGCCAGCAGGTCGTGATGGCTTCATTCGACGATGTCGGCAAGGGTGGCGATGCGGTGGCCGCAGTGATCGCCGCCGGCATCATTCCGGCCGGCATGGAGATGATGGATCGGCCGGCGGTTGCAGCTGTCGAACCGTTCGTCAACGCCGGTTACGACCTGAATGCGGAGTCCATCTTGTTAGTGGAATCCGACGGCACGCGCGAGGAGGTCGACGAAGAGATTGCACATATCGAAGCTGTGCTCAAGACAAATGGTGCTACTCGGCTGGAGGTGTCGCAGTCCGAAGCCGAACGCCACCGTTTCTGGGCAGGTCGCAAGGCAGCGTTTCCTGCAATGGGGAGAATCTCGCCGGACTATTACTGCATGGACGGCACGATCCCGCGCAAGCGTCTGGGCGAAGTACTAAAAGCGATTGCTGCGATGGAGATCAAATACGGCCTGCGCTGCGCCAACGTATTTCATGCTGGCGACGGCAACCTGCATCCGCTCATCATGTTCGACTGCAACGATCCGGATTCCGTTATGCGCGCCGAACGATTTGGCTTTGAGATTCTTGAGCTATCGATCGCCGTCGGTGGCACCGTAACCGGTGAGCACGGCGTTGGCGTCGAAAAGATTCACCAGATGTGCCAGCAGTTCGACCCGGCAACTCTCGAATCCTTTTTTGCGGTAAAGCGCGCGTTCGATCCGCCTGGTTTGCTCAATCCGGGAAAAGTGGTTCCCACGCTCTCGCGCTGTGCCGAGTATGGAAAGATGCACGTGCACGGCGGGCAACTGAAATTTCCCGAACTGCCGCGTTTCTAGGGGCTGTTCATCCAGGATGCCGGCAGCAGCAAACGAGTTCGTGCGTTCGCTCCAGGAGCGCGTCCGCACCGCTGCCGCGACGCGTACACAACTGTTGATCCGCGCGGGTGGAAGCAAGGACTTTTACGGAAACGCAGCTCGTGCACCGCACGACGTGCTCGATCCGCGCCCGTACTGCGGAGTCATCGATTACGAGCCGACAGAACTCGTGATTACTGCCCGCAGCGGCACGCCGCTGTCCGAGGTCGAATGTTCACTGGCAAAACATAATCAGATGCTTGCTTTCGAGCCGCCCCACTTCGGCGCATCGGCCACGCTCGGCGGCTCGATAGCCAGCGGACTCGCCGGCCCGCGGCGTATGACGACGGGCCCGATCCGCGACTTCGTGCTTGGCGCAACTTTGCTTGATGGTCATGCCAACGTGTTGAGCTTCGGCGGCAAGGTGATGAAAAACGTCGCGGGCTACGACGTGTCGCGCTCTTTGGCCGGCTCGCTCGGAACGCTCGGAGTGATTCTCGATGTGTCGCTGAAGGTCGTGCCGCGCCCGGCGACTGAGCAGACAATGCAATTCGATTTGCCGGAAGCCGATGCAATCGAGCGCGCCAATCAGTGGGCTGGTCAACCTTTGCCTATTTCCGCCACTGCATGGCTCGATGGCGTTTTGTCGGTTCGCTTGTCGGGGTCGAACGCCGGAGTGCGCACCGCGCAAGCGAGGCTCGGCGGCACGCCGGTCGCTGACCCCGCCGCCCTTTGGATCGGATTGCGCGAACAAACGCACGCGTTTTTCCAGGACACCGATGACGCGACGTTGTGGCGGCTTTCGGTGCTGCCCACCGCGCCACCGCTCAATCTTGGCGCATCTTTGATCGAATGGCGCGGTGGTCAGCGATGGGTGTGGTCGAACGTGTCAGCAGCCGAAGTTCGCAGCAAGGTCGAAGCAGTCGGCGGGCATGCAACAGCGTTTCGCTGCCGTGACCGCGACAATGTTTTTCATCCGCTTGCACCCACGCTGGCACAAATACACCGCCGGCTTAAAAACGAGTTTGATCCTGCTCACATTTTCAACCCGGGCCGGATGTACTTTGACCTGTGATGCGCGATCTCTGATGCAAACAGCGCTCGCTGATTTTATCAAGGACACGGCGGAGGGCAAGGAGGCCGACGCGATCCTTCGCAAGTGCGTGCATTGCGGTTTTTGCACTGCGACCTGTCCCACCTACCAGCTCCTCGGCGACGAGCTCGATGGACCGCGCGGCCGCATTTACCTGATCAAACAGGTGCTCGAGGGTCACGAAGTCACTGCAAAAACGCAATTGCATCTGGATCGCTGCCTGACGTGCCGCAATTGCGAAACCACTTGTCCCTCCGGCGTGCAGTACGGGCGGCTAGTTGATATCGGACGCAAGATCGTCGACGACCATGTTCCGCGGCAACCCGGTGATCGGCTCGCCCGGATTGCTTTGAAAGAAGGCATTCCGAGCGGGCTGTTCGGCCCGGCGATGCGTGCCGGGCAGGCGCTGCGTTCATGGCTGCCACAGACGTTGAGAAACAAAGTGCCGCCGCGTCAGGCGGCAGGGAACTGGCCTACGCGTTCGCATGAACGCAAGGTGCTGCTGCTCGAGGGCTGTGCTCAGCCCTCCATGGCGCCGAACATAAACACTGCAACGGCACGCGTGCTCGACGCACTCGGCTTCGAAACGCTGCGCCCTGCTGCCGCCGGATGCTGCGGAGCGATTCGTTATCACCTCAACGACCATGACGGCGGGCTCGATGACGCCAGGCGCAACATCGACGCGTGGTGGCCTTACGTGCAGAATGCAGAGGAAGATCGGCTCGTCGCAATCATCATGAATGCCAGCGGATGCGGCGTGCAAGTCAAGGAGTACGAATATTTGCTGGCGCGCGACCCCGCCTATGCAATCAAGGCACGCCGCATCAGTGCGATGACGCGCGATTTGTCCGAATGGCTGGCGCCGCTTTCCGCGGAGCTACGAACGTTGACCGGGTACGCCGGCGACAAGGTGGTATTTCATCCGCCGTGCACACTGCAACACGGCCAGCAGATTCGCGGCGTGGTTGAAACCCTTCTCGCATCGCTCGGCGCGAATGTTGCACCGTTTGGAGAGTCCCACATGTGCTGCGGCTCAGCGGGGACTTACTCGATTCTCCAACCCGAGCTTGCGTTTCAATTGCGCGATCGCAAACTCGAACATCTGAGCGCCGCGCAACCCGATGTGATCCTGTCGGCCAACGTCGGCTGCATCACGCATCTGGCCAGCGGCACCACGACGCGCGTAATGCACTGGATCGAGTGGCTCGACCAGCGGTTACAGCACGTCCACTAGTGACGCGCTCTATTTGCGCAGCTACGTGCAAATCATCCGCGCTCCAAAGCGGATTTCCATTTACTTCAGCATGCTGCGCAACATCCAAGCAGTTTTCTCATGAACCTGCAGCCGCTGCGTCAGCAGATCCGTGGTCGACTCATCGCCGCCCTTGTCCGCCGCCGGCAGCACATCGCGCGCAGTGCGCGCAACTGCTTCGTGGCCCTTCATCAGCAGCCGAACCATTTCCATCGCTTCAGGCACGCCTTCCGTCTCGTCGATCGACGTCAGCTTCGCAAATTGCGAGTTGGTGCCAGGCGCCGGGTAGCCGAGTGAGCGAATGCGTTCCGCGATGTCGTCGAGCGCATTCCACAATTCGGTGTACTGCTGCATGAACATCAAGTGCAGCGTGTTGAACAGCGGTCCCTCGACGTTCCAGTGGAAACTATGCGACTTCAAGTAAAGGCCGTACGTATCGGCCAACACCCGCGACAGCCCTAAAGCGATCTTTTGGCGATCCTTGTCTGCAATGCCGATATCGATAAAGGGTGCGCCATTGGCGTTTGTGTCGAACTTTTCTTTGCGAGCCATCTGCCCTCCTGCGTGAAGTCAGATGCTAGTTTCATGAGCCAGCTAAAGCCAATCGGAAAATTTAACCGCGACGATAGCCAATTACCAGGCCTCGGAGCGCGCGTCAGGCAGCTTCGACACTCCGTATAAAGAGCACTTCAACACCGCCTGCCGCAGAACTTCGATCGCCGGCGTCCGCGTAAATGACTTGCGCCAGGCCAGCACTACGCGCCGATCCGGCGCCGGCGGTTTAAATGAGATATAGGCAAGCAAAGAATCGCGCGGAGGTTTCTCCGGGATCGAAGTCATCGGCAACACTGTGACCCCCAGGCCGGAGCCCACCATGTGCCGAATCGTTTCGAGCGACGAGCCTTCGAACGTTTTCTGAATTCCCTCTGCCGACGATGAAAAGCGCGACAGTTCCGGACACACTTCGAGCACCTGGTCGCGGAAGCAATGTCCGGTTCCCAGCAGCAACATCGTTTCCTTCTTCAGGTCTTCGCTCGGAATAGATTTTCTCTTGCCCCATGAGTGCAGGCGTGGCACGGCAACCACGAAGGGTTCGTCGTACACCGGCTGCAGCACCAGGCCGGCTTCGGGCAGCGGCAACGCCATGATCGCCACATCAATCTCACCATTTTTGAGCAGCTCTACCAGCTTCACGGTGAAATTTTCGGTCAGCAGCAATGGCATCTGCGGCGCATCCTTCAACAACTGGCGCACCAGCGAGGGCAACAAATACGGTCCAATGGTGTAAATAACGCCCAGCCGGAGCGGACCCGACAACGGATCTTTTCCCTGCCGCGCGATTTCCTTGATGCGACCGGCTTCGTCCAATGTGCGCTGCGCCTGTCCGACGATGCGCTCACCGGCCGGCGTCATCGTCACGTCGTTGGTGCGGCGCTCGAATATCTGGGTACCCAGCTCGTCTTCAAGCTTCTTGATCGCAACCGACAATGTGGGCCGGCTGACGAAGCACGCGTCGGCCGCGCGGCCGAAGTGGCGCTCGCGCGCCACCGCGACCACATAGCGAAGCTCGGTCAACGTCATTGCTCTGGGAAGGCCTGTGGAAAAAAAATCATGCGGTTAAAAACTCGTGCGAGGCTGCGTACCAACGCAGCACGTGTTGGCGCGCCGCCACGGGATGTTGCGCCAGCAGGTCCGCTGCAGCAACGCACGCCTGCTCGACTAACTCCGCATCGCGCTGCAGATCGGCGAAGCGCAGCAATGGCAGACCGGATTGACGCGCACCGAGAAACTCACCGGGACCACGCATCATAAGGTCGCGCCGCGCTACTTCGAATCCATCATTGGTGCCGTAGATCACTTTCAGCCGTTCGCACGCAGGTTCCGACAAGGGTTCTTCGAACAGCAATATGCAAAAACTTTGATCACCGCCGCGCCCCACCCGGCCGCGCAACTGGTGCAACTGTGCGAGGCCGAAGCGCTCCGCGTGCTCGATCACCATTAACGTCGCATTGGGTACGTCCACGCCCACTTCGATTACGGTGGTCGCAACCAACAAGTCGATCTCACGACGTACGAAGCGTTGCATGACTTCGGTTTTTTTCGCTGAGTGCAACTGGCCGTGCAGCAGCCCGATGCGCAAATCAGGCAGCGCCTCGACAATGCGCTCGAACGTCTCAGTGGCAGTGGCTGCTTCGATAACGTCGCTCGATTCAATCAGCGGGCACACCCAGTACGACTGCCGGCCGCTCGCTACGTCCGCGCGTATGCGTTGCGTGACTTCCTCGCGCCGGCGCGTCGACACCAGCTTGGTAATCACCGGCCTGCGGCCCGGCGGCAGTTCGTCCAGCACCGAGACGTCGAGGTCTGCAAGATAACTCATCGCCAGCGTGCGTGGGATCGGCGTGGCAGAAAGCATCAACAAATGCGGCGCGTTTTCCTCTGACGAGTTGCCGCGCAGCGCGAGGCGCTGCGCCACGCCGAAGCGGTGCTGCTCATCGACGATTGCGAGCCCCAGCTTCGTGAACGCCACTGCCTCCTGAATCAACGCATGGGTGCCTACAATCAACTGGGCGTTTCCGCGTGCGATTGAGTCCTGTGCGGCGCGCTTCGCGGCTCCCGTCAACCGACCCGCGAGCCATTCGATTTGCACCCCGAGCGGAGATAGCCACTCTGCCACTTTTCGAAAGTGTTGCTCCGCGAGGATTTCGGTCGGCGCCATCAGCGCGGCCTGAAACCCATTCTCGATTGCGCGCGCTGCCGCCAGCGCTGCTATCACCGTCTTGCCGCTGCCGACGTCGCCCTGCAGCAGGCGATGCATCGGCTGGCTCCGCGCGATATCTGATTCGATCTCAACCCACACGCGCTGCTGCGCGCCGGTCAAACTGAACGGAAGATGCGCCAGCAATCGGGAACTGATTGAGCCGACACCGTCGAGCTGATAGGCGTGACGACCGGCACGCGCCACGCGCGCCGCACGCAGCGCCAATTGCTGCGCCAGAAGTTCATCGAACATCAAGCGGCGCCACGCCGGATCGGTGCGCTGTTCGAATGCGTCAGCATCAGCGCCGATCGGCGGCCGGTGCAAGCGCTCGATCGCATCCTTCAAGCCCGTTAATCGATAACGCGCACGGATCGCGTCGGGCAACACGTCGTCGACATCGACGTCGCGCAGCGCTCGATCGATCCTTTTGCGAAGCCACGATTGCGGTACTCCCTCGGGTGACGGATACACCGGCGTTAGCGATCGCGGCAGCGGTGTGTCGAAATCACTCGCGCGAACGCGCGGATGAATCATTTCATCGCCGGCCAGTCCTCCGCGAACCAGGCCGAAGATACGGAGCTTGCGCCCTACGGCCATCTGCTTTGACTGCGATGAATAGAAATTGAGAAACCGCAATACCAGTGAGCCGGTGGCGTCTCGCACCGTTACACGCAGCTGCCGGCGGCCGCGATAGACGACGTCGGCCGCAATGACTTCAGCTTCCACCTGCGCTTCGTTGCCTGCGATCAGTTGAACAATCGGCGTGATGCGCGTTTCGTCTTCGTAGCGCAGCGGCAGATGCAATACGAAATCCCAATCGGATTTCAGCCCCGCGCGCGCCAGCCTGGCTGCGATCGTGTTGACCGGTGCACCGTCCGCCTTTGCCGTGCGAGGTTTGCGCGCGATCAAATTACAAAACCAAAATGGCTTCGACCTCGAACTGCGCACCGCGCGGCAAACTCGCCACGCCGACCGTCGAACGCGCCGGGTACGGTTGCGGGACCATCTCCGCCATGATCGCGTTGGCCTTTGCGAACTGTCCGAGATCGGTCAGAAACAACGTGAGCTTCACTGCATTGGCGAGCGATGCACCGCTCGCCTCTGACACCGCCGCCAGATTCTTAAACGCCTGCCGCACCTGCGCTTCGAAATCCGCAGCCAGTTCGCCCGTCGCCGGATCCAATCCGATTTGTCCGGAAGTGAATACCACCAGGCCGGTTTTAACGGCTTGCGAGTACGGGCCGATCGCGGACGGAGCGTCCGATGTCGAAACGATCTCTTTATTCATCTGCGGTCCTTGATGCGAGGGATGTAAAGCCAGTCTAGCTAAACGATCCGTGGCTCAGGCTCGAGTTCGATGCCGAACCGGACGCGCACAACATCCTGAACTTCGCGTGCAAGCGCGAGAACTTCGGCACCGGTGGCCCCGCCGAGGTTCACCAGCACCAGCGCCTGTCGTTCGAACACGGCCGCGCGGCCGCGCACCGCGCCCTTCATGCCACAGGCGTCGATCAACCAACCGGCAGCAAGCTTGTAGCGGCCACCGCCAATGTCGTAGCTCACCAGCGATGGATGCCGTTCGATCAGCTCGGTGCGCTGCTGGCGCGAAACCACGGGGTTCTTGAAAAAGCTGCCCGCGTTTCCGATCAGCGCCGGATCGGGCAACTTGCGTTTGCGAATTGCAACCACGGCGTCGAAAACATCGCGCGGCTTCGGCTTGGTAATCTGGCGCCGCCGCAACTCGTTTTCAACGTCGACATACCCGGTAACCGGGTTCCAATCTCGCGGCAGCGCGAACGTAACGCTGACGATCAGTCGCAATCCTGGTTCATGCTTGAACACGCTGTCGCGATAACCGAAGCGGCAATCCTCAGAGTTCAGCGTCTGCAACAAGCCGCTGTCGATGCTCCACGTCTGCAAAGAATGAAACCGCTCCGCTAGCTCGACGCCGTAGGCGCCGATGTTTTGGATCGGCGCCGCACCGACCGAGCCCGGAATCAGCGCCAGATTTTCCAGACCGGGTACATCATCGTCGACCAGGCGCTCGACGATGGCGTGCCAATTTTCGCCGGCGCCCACACTCACCAGCGAGAACGCACCGTGATCTTCGCGCTGCAGCCCAGGGATATCAACTTTTAATACACAGCCGTCGAAATTGCGCGTAAACAGAATGTTGCTGCCGCCGCCGAGCACCAAGCGCGGCGCGTCGATTACGCGCGGATCAACCAGAACCTGCTGCAGATCGCGCAGCGAGCCGATGCGCGCGAACAGCGCAGCCCGCGCCTCGACGCCGAACGTGTTGAATGTTCGCAACGAGACATCGCGCTGTATTAAATCCCGCGCCATTAGATCTTGTGCAATCACCATAAAGTGAGTTTAGAGGCCGATACACTGCGTGCGTATCCGAGGAGCAGTGATGCCGTCATTCGACGCGGTTTGCAAGCCCAATATGGTCGAGGTGCGCAATGCGATCGATCAAGCCAATAAAGAGATCGCGAACCGCTTCGACTTCAAGGGTTCCGATGCGCGTTTCGAGCTTAAGGAGTTCGAGCTGACCGCATTTGCAGACGACGAATTCAAGCTGGGACAGGTGCGCGAAGTGCTGGCCGGAAAAATGGCCAAACGCGGCGTTGATGCGCGGCTGCTGGAGTTCGAAAAGCCCGAGAAGATCTCGGGAGACAAGTCGAAGCAGCCGATCAATATTAAAAACGGTGTCGAACAGACGCTGGCAAAAAGAATTGTTGCGCTGGTGAAGGAACGCAAACTGAAAGTCACTGCCAGCATTCAGGGCGACGCGGTGCGCATTTCCGGCGCCAAGAAAGACGCATTGCAGGAATGCATTGCACTGCTGCGCAGCCAGATTGACGAGGTGCCGCTGACGTTCGAAAATTTCCGCGACTAACGCGAACACTTATTACTCGGCCAGGCCGAGAATCCATCGGTCGTAGAGCCTTTCGGCGATGATGTGCATTCGCTGCGTGCGCTGGGTCAGATCACGCAGCATCTCCGCCGCCAGCTGCACCCCGTTACCGTTCTGTTGCGCAAACGCCTGTTCGACTTCGTCCACCCCGCTGGCATCGGTGGCCCAGCCGTGAACCAGCTGCGGCGTCATCTCGACATGAAACTGCATTGCCAGATGCGCGAAGCTTCCGCACTCGAGCACAAACGCCTGATTCGCGCACAGCCGGCTGGTCAGAAACCGGCGCGCACCCGTGGGCAGCGCGAACGTATCACCGTGCCATTGAAACAGCTCGACGGTTCGATCATCTCCGATCCACTGGCGAGCCAGCGCAACATCGTCGACTTCGACTTCGCTCCAGCCGATTTCCTTCATAGCGCTGCGCGTCACTGGCGCACCGAATGCTTTCGCCAGCAGCTGGCCGCCGAGGCAATGCCCGATGATCGGAACCCCGTGTCGATCGGCGTCGCGCATCAAGTCGAGCTCTTCGATGATCCACGGCAGCTCGTCGTTGACGCTCATGCTGCCGCCGAGTGAACAGACACCGGAATATGAGGAGGCGGAACGCGGTATCGCGTCGCCCGCAAACACCCGGACGGTCAGGTGCGGCAGACTTCTGCGGCTCAGGAACTGCTCGAATCCGCCAGGGCCAGCGTCAGCCTCGTGCTGCACGATGACGATTGGCTTCATCGCCGCGCGTTTGAGACGCTACGCCGCAGACTGCAGGCGCGAGTCGCGCACGAGCTCGGGGAAGCGCAAACGGATCGCGGCAGCGATGCCAGCGGCATCGAGCCCGCAATCCTTCAACAGCAACGCCGGGTCGCCGTGATCAATGAACTGGTCGGGCAGCCCGAGCTGTAATACGGGAACGCCGATGCGCTGCATCGCGAGCGATTCGAGACACGCACTGCCCGCGCCACCCGCGATGACGTTTTCTTCGACCGTCACCAGCGCATCGTGCGTGCGCGCGAGCCGCGCGATCAGTTCATCGTCGAGCGGCTTGACGAAGCGCATGTTTGCAACGCTGGCGTCGAAATGTTCAGCGGCCGCAAGTGCCGGCGGCACCATCGAGCCAAACGCAAGGATCGCAATCCGGCGGCCTGTCGCGGCGGTCGAACTACGCCGCAGTTCTCCGCGCCCGATCGGCAGCTCGGTCATCGCCTCTTCAATTGGAACACCGGGCCCCGTGCCGCGTGGGTAGCGCACGGCAGCCGGACCATCTTGCTTGAACGCGGTGTAGAGCATTTGCCGGCACTCGTTCTCCTGCGACGCCGCCATTACGATCATGTTGGGAAGGCAACGCAGATACGACAGATCAAAAGCGCCGTGATGCGTTGCGCCGTCGGCGCCGACCAACCCGCCGCGATCGAGCGCGAACACGACCGGCAGATTCTGAATCGCGACATCGTGAATCAACTGGTCGTATGCGCGCTGCAGGAACGTCGAGTAGATCGCGACCACCGGCTTCATGCCGTCGCACGCGAGGCCCGCGGCAAAAGTCACCGCATGTTGCTCGGCGATGCCGACGTCGAAATAACGGTCGGGATATTCCTGCTCGAAACGCACCAGGCCGGAGCCTTCGCGCATCGCCGGCGTGATGCCGATTAACCGCGCGTCGAGTGCGGCCATATCGCATAGCCAGTCGCCGAAAATCTTCGTGTAGTTCGGCTTGCTCGCCGCCGCCGCGGTAAATCCGACATTCGGGTCGAACTTGGTCGGGCCGTGATACAGCACCGGATCGGCTTCGGCGAGTTTGTAACCCTGCCCCTTTCGAGTCACCACGTGCAAAAACTGAGGCCCGCTCAACTGCTCACCCAACTGTTTCAAGTTCAGCAACGTCGGGATCAGCGAATCTAGATCGTGGCCGTCGATCGGCCCGATGTAATTGAAGCCGAATTCCTCGAACAAAGTGCCGGGCACGACCATGCCCTTTGCATGCTCCTCGAACTTCTTCGCCAATTCAAACACCGGCGGAAAACTTTTCAGCACTTGCTTGCCGGCCTGCTTGGCGGTTGCGTAGAACTTGCCGCTCATCAAGCGCGCCAGGTAGCGATTCAGTCCGCCGACCGCGGGCGAGATCGACATGTCGTTGTCGTTCAGGATCACGAGCAGGCGCACGTTTTCCGTCACGCCTGCGTTGTTCAGCGCTTCGAACGCCATGCCCGCGCTCATCGCGCCATCGCCGATCACGGCGATCGAATGTCTTTCCGATCCCTGATTGCGTGCCGCCACCGCCATGCCAAGTGCGGCAGAAATCGAGGTCGAGGAATGCGCGGTACCGAAGGTGTCGTATTCGCTTTCCGAGCGACGCGGAAAGCCCGACATGCCGCCGTGCTGGCGCAGCCGCGCCATATGATCGCGGCGCCCCGTCAATATCTTGTGCGGGTACGTCTGATGGCCGACGTCCCAGATGATGCGATCTTCGGGCGTGTTGAACACGTAATGCAGCGCGATTGTCAGCTCGACCGTGCCGAGATTCGAACTCAGATGGCCGCCGGTTTTGGACACCGATTCGAGCACGAATGCACGCAACTCGTCGACCAGTTGCGGCAGCTGCGCTCGCTCGAGCGCACGCAGATCGGACGGAGCATCAAAGCTGTTGAGGAGTTCCATGGCTATTCGAGTTTGCCC
>JACCZX010000467.1 GCA_013695705.1 Burkholderiaceae bacterium
GAATTTCACCCCGTGAAACGACCGGCCAGCGAAAATGTCTTTTGGAAAACAGCCAGTTAGCTGAAGTTCGACAAAGTTAGAACGTACTGCTGGCGGAGAGAGTGGGATTCGAACCCACGGTAGGCTTTGGACCTACACACACTTTCCAGGCGTGCGCCTTCGACCGCTCGGCCACCTCTCCGTTTCTTGCACTGAAAGTATATCGACCGACTTACGTGCAGAAAAAGCGCGCAATGACTAAAGCGTGACTTTCAGCTGATCGAGGATCGCGGGATTTTCCAGCGTTGATACATCCTGCGTGATCTCTTCACCTTTTGCGATCGACCGCAGCAAGCGACGCATGATTTTGCCAGAGCGAGTTTTCGGCAGGTTGTCGCCAAACCGAATGTCTTTCGGCTTCGCGATGGCTCCGATTTCCTTGCCAACCCAGTCGCGCAGTTGCTTTGCGATCTGCTGGCCTGCCGCGCCCTCAGGCCGCGCCTGTTTTAAGACCACGAAAGCGCAAATCGATTCGCCGGTCAGTTCGTCCGGCCGACCAACCACGGCCGCTTCCGCCACCAGCGAGTTCGCCACCAACGCCGATTCAATTTCCATCGTGCCCATGCGGTGGCCTGAGACATTGAGCACATCGTCGATGCGCCCCATGATGGTGAAGTAGCCGGTGTCTTTGTCGCGCACCGCGCCATCGCCTGCCAGGTAGAGATTTCCACCGAGCTCTTCCGGGTAGTACGACTTCCTGTAGCGCTGAGGATCGCCCCAGATGGTGCGGATCATCGACGGCCATGGCCGCTTGATCACCAACAGCCCACCCTGCCCGTTCGCGACGTCGTGCCCTGCTTCGTCGACCACGGCAGCCATGATCCCCGGCAGCGGCAGGGTGCACGAGCCAGGCACCAGCGGCGTTGCGCCGGGCAGCGGCGTGATCATGTGCCCGCCGGTTTCGGTTTGCCAGAAAGTATCGACTATCGGGCAGCGCGATTGCCCGACCACCGTGTAGTACCACATCCATGCTTCGGGATTGATCGGTTCACCGACGGTGCCGAGCAGCCGCAGCTTCGATAAATCGTAGTTCCTCGGCAACTCACCGCCGGCTTTGATCAATGAACGTATTGCGGTCGGCGCGGTGTAGAAAATCGTAACGCCATGGTCGGCGCACATTTTCCAGAAGCGGCCGGCATCTGGATAGACCGGCACACCCTCGAAGATCACTTCGGTGGCGCCAACGGCCAGCGGGCCGTAACAGACATAGGTGTGGCCGGTGACCCAGCCTACGTCAGCGGTGCACCAGAAGACGTCCGATGGCTTGAGATCGAACGCCCATTTCATCGTCAGTGCGGCCCATAAAAGGTAACCGCCGGTCGAGTGCTGCACTCCCTTGGGTTTGCCGGTGGAGCCAGAGGTATAGAGAATGAAAAGCGGATGCTCGGCGTTGACCGGCACCGGATCGCACGTCACGGGCTGTTGCGACATCACGTCGTGCAACCAATGGTCGCGGCTGTCGTTCCAAGCGACGCTACCGCCGGTGCGCCGATAAATGATCACGTTGCGCACCTTGTCGCAGCCGCCCATCGCAAACGCATCGTCGATCGCCGTCTTCAGAGGGATCGACTTGCCACCGCGCATCTGCTCGTCGGCGGCGATGATCAACGTCGCTCCGGCGTCGATCACTCTTTCCTGCACACTTTTTGCCGAGAAGCCGCCGAACACCACCGAGTGCGTGATGCCGAGGCGCGCGCATGCCTGCATGGCGGCCACCGCTTCGATCGACATCGGCATGTAAATGATCGCGCGCTCGCCCTTCGCGTGGCCGAGCGCCTTGATGCCGTTGGCGAGCTGGCACACTTTCGCATGCAGCTCGCGATACGTGACCTTCGTGACCTTGCCGTCATCGGCCTCGAAAATGACCGCGACCTTGTCGGCATTGCCGTTGGTGAGATTGCGATCGAGGCAGTTGAAAGAAGCGTTCAGCTCGCCGTCAGCAAACCACTTGTAAAACGGTGCTTCCGATTCATCGAGCACCTGCGTGAACGGCTTGCTCCACTCTAGGTTCTCGCGCGCCAGGCGTGCCCAGAAGCCCGTAAAGTTTTGCTCGGCTTCTGCGCACAGGGCGCGGTATGCGTCCATGCCCGAGATGTTCGCCTGCCTGAGAAACTCCGCACTTGGAGGAAACACGCGCTTCTCGTTCAGGACCGACTCAATATTCCCCATCGGAATGCTCTCTCCTCGAACCGAATCGGCTGCTAGTCAGTCAAGACAAACGTCACCTTGAGTATCACCTTGTAACCGGCGACCTTGCCTTTGTCGACCAGCACCTCCTGATCCTTGACCCACGCGCCCTTGACGTTCTTTAAGGTCTTGTTGGCGCGAGCAACGCCCTGCACGATGGCGTCTTCAAAACTCTTTTTGCTGACGCTGCTGATCTCGCTGATGCGGGCGACCGTCATGATTTTTATCCTCGGAAGGTTGGAAGGTCAGTGCGGGGAATCAGTTTGCACGGGTCCCGCAACGCTGGCAACGGAAG
>JACCZX010000021.1 GCA_013695705.1 Burkholderiaceae bacterium
GCGGCGACGTTACTCACAGGTACCGCAACACGATCCTTGCGGTCGCCTCCCCGATCACTGCGCTCGCCGCCGCGTCCCCGGCGACGACGGCCGCGTGGTCGGGGATTGCGAGCGTTGCCTTCGGCTGCCACTGGCTCGCTTCGGTTGCCATCCGGTTCATCGGCGTCGGTGTCACGGTCAGCATTGTCGCGGTCGTCAGCAACATTGCCGTCGACCCCTTGCGGTTCATCCGGCTCCGTCGAGAACGGATCGCTCGGATCGGTTTGATCTGAATCTATCGGGGTGCTCATCAACACATTACGTACGTAGCAGTGGTCTAGGAAAAAGCTTCAATGATGCGAGACGACGGTTGTCTCACCGCAGGCGCCACATCTGGCGACGCCACAGACGCATTGGCAGCGTCCAGTTGCAGCTCGAATCCAGGCAACAGTTCGCCGGCATCCTGCAGTGGCGGTAATTCATCAAGCGAGTGCAAACCAAGATCGTTCAGGAACTCGGGCGTGGTTCGAAACAACGCCGGCCGGCCGGGAACTTCGCGGTAACCGACGACTTCGATCCAGTTACGCTCCTCAAGTGCCCTGATGACTGAGGCCGACACTGTCACGCCACGCACCTCTTCGATATCACCGCGCGTAACCGGTTGCCGATGGGCAATGATCGCCAGCGTTTCGAGTACCGCGCGCGAATATTTCGGCGGGCGCTCCGGACTCAGCCGATCGAGATACGGTCGCATCGACGGCGCGCTTTGAAAGCGCTAACCGCTGGATAGCGCAACCAGCTCTAAGCCACGACCATTCCAATCCGTGCGTAGTTGATCGAGCAGCATTCGCACAGTGTCAGCGTTCAGCTCATCCTTGAACAAACCGCGCAGATCGGCCACTGACAGGGGCTGCTCGGCGGTGAGCAGCGCTGCTTCGACAACGAGCTTGGCTTCGTGAGTACCCATTAGCTCCAAACGGATTTGTGCAAACTGCGCTTTAGCGAAACGTCCCGCCCATGAGCCGGAAGGAGCGTGTCGTCGGAACCGCAGCTGAATGCTGAATTCGGATTACGTCCGCTTCACGCGGCTGAAGTATTGGTTCAAGAAGCCGCGCGCGGAATCGACATTCCGGCAACGCTGCCGGCATTCACGCGCAGTGATTTAGCTGCGATGGCCAGCCCAACCTTGACGACAAAAGTCTATCACGCCGTAATGCTCGCACAAGATGTGCAAGCAAGTCCAGTATCGGGTGCCTCCGCGCATCCCGCATCTGCTTGCCAATGTCGCTCGCACTGTATACATTCACAGTACTTTATTTCGTTGAAGAAATCACATGATCAAACGTTCCGCGCGGGTGATGGCCGCTGATCCAACTCCGCGACAGACAGAGATTCTGGAATTCATTCGACAAACGCTGACCGATATCGGTGCCCCTCCAACGCGCGACGAGATTTCCCAAGCGTTCGGCTTCCGGTCCTTGAATGCCGCCGAGCAGCATCTGCAGGCCCTGCAAAAAAAAGGGCTGATCGAATTGGTAGGCGGAACTTCGCGCGGCATTCGGCTGAAGGACAGCGTTCGTGAACTGATGTTGGCTGCGCAGGACAGCGGTCTGCCCGTGATCGGGAAAGTCGCTGCGGGCAGTCCCATATTTGCGCAGGAAAACGTTATGGCGACCGCCGCGGTCGACCCCGCCACATTCAAGCCTCACGCCGACTATTTGCTCGAGGTCCGTGGGATGAGCATGCGTGACGCCGGCATTTTGGACGGCGATTGGCTGGCAGTTCACAAGCAGGAACAGGCGCGCTCAGGACAGGTCGTCGTGGCTCGGTTGGGGGATGAGGTAACCGTCAAACGTCTGAAGCTGCGCGGCGCACGCGCCGAGCTGATTGCCGAAAACCCCGAGTTCCCGCCAATCATTGTCGATCTGAGGCGTGAACCGTTTGCGATCGAAGGAATTGCGGTCGGAGTCCTTCGGTCGTCAATTTAAACCCGGCATCGCACTTGGACTTCGGCAGTTGACCGCGGTGTAATCGATGCGCACTATGGAGCTCAAAACCAAGCTCGAGATTCTGGCGGATGCAGCGAAGTATGACGCTTCGTGCGCATCGAGCGGCGCGGTTCGACGCAGCTCGCTCGATGGTCGCGGCATCGGATCGACTGAAGGCATGGGCATCTGCCACAGCTACACACCGGACGGACGCTGCGTCTCCCTGCTAAAGATTTTGCTCACCAACGCCTGCATTTACGATTGCGTTTACTGCATCAATCGCCTGTCGTCGAACGTACGCCGCGCACGTTTCACGGTCGAAGAGGTTGTACAACTCACCCTCGACTTTTATTCGCGCAACTACATTGAAGGATTGTTTCTCAGTTCAGGCATTGTCAAATCCCCTGACCACACAATGGGTGAGCTGGTCGAAGTCGCGCGCCAATTGCGGGTTGATCACGACTTTCGCGGCTACATTCATCTCAAGACCATTCCGGACGCTGCGCCGGAATTGCTGGCAGACGCCGGGCGCTTCGCCGATCGACTGTCGGTCAATGTCGAGTTGCCGCAGCGGGAAAGTCTTCAAACACTGGCGCCGGAAAAAGACGAGCAGACGATACGCGTGGCAATGGGACGCTTGCGCACGCACATCGACGACACCAAGGACGCGCGGCGTGAACGCGTGGCATCGTCGTTGCGTTCCAAACCCGCCGCCGCGCCGCCGTTTATAGCGACCGGACAGAGCACACAGCTTATCGTCGGCGCCGATACTTCGAACGATCGTCAAATTATCGGGCTCGCCGCGCGCTTGTATGCGTCATATCGGCTGAGTCGCATTTATTACTCGGCATTTAGTCCGATCCCTGATGCGAGCAAGCGCCTCCCGTTAGTGGCGCCGCCGTTGCAGCGCGAGAGTCGGCTCTATCAATCTGATTGGCTGCTGCGGCATTACGGGTTTTCCGTCGATGAGCTGTTGCCACCAGAGCGCCCGCATCTTGCGCTCGAAATTGATCCCAAATTTGCGTGGGCGCTGGCTCACCCCGAATTTTTTCCGCTTGACGTCAATCGCGCGCCGCGCGAGGCGTTGCTGCGTGTACCCGGCTTTGGACGACGCACCGTCGACCGCATCCTTCGTTCACGCAGTGTGCGCGCGGTACGTAGTGACGATTTGAAAAGACTGGGAGTGCAACCCGCGAAAGCACTACCGTTTGTCGTCTTGCCGGACCATCGGCCCAAGGGCAATGCGAGTGCGGTGCTCCGAAATACTGTCGCGCGCCTGAACCCCGCCAAAGCAATGCAGCTCGAGCTTTATGCTTGAACATGCAACTCGAACTTGCAAGCGAAATTGACTTCGATGGCTGGCGGCAACAAGCCCGCTGGCTCGCGGCGCGGTCGATTCCAGCACACGACGTTCACTGGCGGATCAACGGTGCAGCGTCGTTGCTCGACGAGGTGCCCACCGTCGCGATCGAAAAGTCATCTTCCAGTGAAACGAGAGTTCCCCGTGCGTTTGTCGAACTGGCGCGCACAGTAGTTTTGCATCGCAGTGCCGACCGCTTCGCCGCCTTGTACCGAGTGTTGCTGCGTTTAAGAAACGAGCCGCGCCTCTTGGAGCTCGACGTTGATCCAGACGTCATGCGGCTGCGGATCTTCGAGCGACAGGTCAAGCATGACGAGCACCGAATGCATGCCTACGTACGTTTCAGAAAAGTAGACGGCGAACGTGGCGCACATTTCGTTGCCTGGTACGCGCCCGAGCACCACATCGTCGAAGCCACCGCGGGATTTTTCGTGCGTCGCTTTGCTGGCCAGCGGTGGGCAATCCTGACGCCCGAGCGATCCGTTGTCTGGGACGGAAATGGAGTCACGTTCGGCGACGGCGTGCCGCGTGCCGCGGCTCCGACTGACGACGTGCTCGAAGATCTGTGGCGAACCTATTACGCTTCGATCTTCAATCCGGCGCGCGTCAATGTCAGGGTGACCCAAGGTCATATGCCGAAAAAGTTCTGGTCCCAGCTGCCGGAGGCTCAACTGATCGAACCACTGGCCGCCGCGGCAAATACGCGGGCCGGGCAAATGGTCGCTGCAGAAGCGGCGGCGCCGCGTCGCAGCCACGCGCCGCGCCCTTCTGCGCCGATCGCGGTTCCTACCGCTGACTCCGGTGCCGGCAACGAGCAGCGCGATCTTCTAAATCACTGCCGCAACTGCCCACTGTGGGAGCACGCGACGCAGGCCGTGCCGGGCGAGGGCCCGCTTGCGGCGCGCCTAATGCTGGTGGGCGAACAGCCAGGCGATCAGGAAGACATTGCGGGCCGACCGTTCGTGGGGCCAGCAGGCCAATTGCTCGATCGCGCGTTGAAGGAAGCCGGCATCGATCGCAGCGAGGTGTACGTCACGAACGCTGTCAAGCATTTCAAATACGAGTTGCGCGGCAAGCGCCGCTTGCACAAGAAGCCGGCCGAGCTCGAAATCGCCGCGTGCCATGCGTGGTACGAAAGCGAAGTCGACGCCGTGCGGCCTGATTTGATCGTCGCACTCGGAGCAACAGCAGTGCGCGCGGTACTTGGCCGTGCGCTGCCGATCCTGGCAAACCGCGGCACCGTGATTGAGCCTACAACCGAGTCCGGCGTAAAGGGGCGCGTGCTGGTGACGGTACATCCCTCCTACTTATTGCGCGTATTGCCGGAGACGCGTGACGCTGAATATGCGAAATTCGTCGATGATCTAAAAATCGCGACAAGGTACATACGCGACCGCACTGCACCTTAAACGCCTCGCAGCTGTTTGTCGTGAAAACGCAGGTGATCTTCGACAAACGTCGAAATGAAGTAGTAGCCGTGATCGTAGCCAGCATGAAGGCGCAGGGTTAACGGCTGAGCGACGTCACGACACGCGGCTTCGAAGGCGTGCGGATGCAGTTGCTCTTCCAGAAACTTGTCGGCTTCGCCCTGGTCGACAAGAATGCCGCGCGGATACGGCGCAGTTGATTGTCGACGCATCAACACGCTGGCGTCGTGTTCGTCCCAGTGCTCCGTGCGTTCCCCGAGGTAACCGCGGAAAGCCTTTTCGCCCCAGGGTGCGCGCGCCGGCGCCACGATCGGCGCAAATGCGGACACCGATGCAAACGTCGCTGGATGTTTAAGCGCGAGCGTCAACGCGCCATGGCCGCCCATCGAATGCCCAAAGATGCCGACCCGTGACTCGTCGATCGCGAAGTCGTCAATCACCATAGGTAACAATTCACTCATCAGATAGCTCTGCATGCGCCAGTGCCTGGCCCATGGCTCACGCGTGGCATCTAGATAAAAGCCGGCGCCCACTCCGAAGTCCCATGCATCAGCTTCACCCGCCACGCCGGCACCGCGCGGACTGGTATCGGGCGTTAGCAAAGCGATACCGAGCTCGGCGGCAATTCGCTGCGCGCCAGCTTTGATCGCGAATGTTTCCTCGCTACACGTAAGCCCAGCCAGAAACATCAACATCGGCAATGAAACGCCCGACTTGCGAGCCGGAACGAATATCCCAAAACGCATCGGAAGGCCGATCTCGGTTGAGGTGTGCCGGTAAAACAACTGCCGGCCGCCAAAGCAGCCGTGTTCGCTAATAATTTCAAGTTTCGGCGGCATCAAAATTCAACGACGCTGCGGATTGATTCCCCGCGCTTCATCAGATCGAAGCCTTCGTTGATCCGCTCGAGTGGCAGGTGATGCGTGATCAGATCATCAATGTTGAGTTTGCCCTCCATATACCAGTCGACGATCCGCGGCACATCGGTGCGCCCGCGCGCGCCGCCGAATGCGCTGCCCTTCCACACGCGCCCGGTGACCAGTTGAAACGGGCGTGTGGTGATTTCCTGCCCTGCCGCGGCGACACCGATGATGATGCTCTGGCCCCAACCCTTATGGCAGCACTCGAGCGCCTGCCGCATCGTCGTCACGTTGCCGATGCACTCGAAGCTGTAATCGGCTCCACCGTCGGTCAACTGCACGACCGAATCGACGACGTTGTCTGTGTTCTTCGGATTGATGAAGTGCGTCATGCCGAATTTGCGGCCGAGCGCCTCGCGTTGCGGATTCACATCGATGCCTATGATGCGATCGGCCCCGACCATCTTCGCGCCCTGAATGACGTTGAGCCCGATGCCGCCCAGTCCGAAGACGACCACATTGGCGCCGGCCTCGACGTTTGCCGTGAAAATCACCGCACCGACACCAGTCGTTACTCCGCAGCCGATGTAGCAGACCTTGTCGAAAGGTGCGTCTTCGCGAATCTTCGCCAACGCGATGGCCGGCACGACGATGTGATTGGCGAAGGTCGACGTACCCATGTAGTGCATGATCGGCTGGCCGTCGATGGAAAAACGCGAAGTACCGTCGGGCATCAGCCCGCGCCCCTGCGTCGAGCGAATCGCCTGACACAAGTTGGTCTTGCGCGATAAGCAGAACTTGCATTGCCGGCACTCTGGCGTGTAGAGCGGAATCACGTGGTCGCCCGGCGCGAGGGCCGTCACCCCTGCGCCAAGTTCCAGTACGACACCGGCGCCTTCGTGCCCCAAAATGGACGGGAAAATTCCTTCCGGATCGGCGCCCGACAAGGTGTAGTAGTCGGTGTGGCATATCCCTGTCGCTTTGACCTCGACCAGCACTTCTCCGGCGCGCGGCGGAGCAAGGTCGACTGTCTCGATCCTCAATGGCTCTCCCGCATTCCATGCAACGGCCGCTCTTGTTTTCATCAATTACATTCCTTCGGGTTGACCGTCGCAACCAGCGCGCGCGTCAATGGCGCTCCCGGCGCTACCAGCGCATGCAGATCGTCAACGGTATCAAGGTCATGCCACAAGGGCAGCTCTGACAGAAGCAAGCCCGCTTCAGCCGCGCGCTCACGCGTTTGCTCGGCCACCACGTCGGTACTCCAATTGATGCGCTCAAACAATATTGGGTGCATCGATCGCATGCCTATGAGGTAATAGCCGCCATCATGTGCCGGCCCCAGTACGACCTCCACATCTGCTTGCAGTAAATCAAACGCACGTTTTATGAACGCAGCCGGCAAATCAGGCCCGTCGCTGCCGATCAATACCACCGGGTTGTAACGGGCCAGCAAGCGCGCAAAGGTGCCGCTCAAGCGCTCGCCGAATGCTGCACCCTCTTGCGCAATAAGCTCAAACGCTGGCGCCACATGCTCGAAGTAACTGCGACCATGTTCGGTAGGCGGTGCATAACTGAGCGCATGCGTAACACCGGTGGTCGACAATGCCAGCGCCAGCGTGTCGTGCAAAGCGCACCGGTACACTTCAATCGTTCGATCATCGCCGAGCACAGCGGCAATCCGGGTCTTGACCTTGCCGCGCTCAGGCTGCTTCGCGATAACCACCAGACACGGGCTCATGCTCTTTGCCTCGCGATGAACGTGATCATGATTCCGTCGGCCAGTGGCGGACTAGGACACATTGGTCGCACCGCAGCGCTCGGCCGCGCCATCGCCCGTCTCAACCCGCACCTCAATATTGAATATCTGCTCGACACCGAAAAACTCCGCCCATTTAACGTCGACGCCGCGGCGGCGATGGGTTATCGCGTCAGTCTTTTGCCACTGCGGCATCGCACCGAGCGCGACGCCATTGTGCGTACCTGTCTGGGACATGCAGACGTGATCGTCGAAGACACGTGCCGGTCGCTGATCTCCTACCGCAAACTACTCCCGCACGCGGCGTGGATGTCGATTCCAATGTACCCGCTTTGGGACGAACTTTTTATGGACTGGCCGTTGCTGGAGCAAGTCGACGTTATTGCCTGGGCATACCCGTCCGCGCTCAAGTTTCCCGCCGAATTGATGTCGCTGAGTCCCAAGGTGCTACACACGGGACCGTTCATTGAAGTCACCGACATCCCGAAACGACGTGC
>JACCZX010000022.1 GCA_013695705.1 Burkholderiaceae bacterium
CGTCTGGCGCGCGAAAAGGACGGTCCCGACCTGCCGCTCCAGCTCGGCCACTTGACGGCTGATGGATGACTGCGTCAGATTGAGCTCGGCCGCCGCCAGCGTGAACGACATGCGTCGTGCCGACGCTTCAAACCCCCGCAGCGCATTCAAGCCGATCGGTCGTTGGCGACGCACGGCGCGGCGGCTGATTGTCATTAAAAGACGATACATGCGAAATATGCATGCATCAAATGCAATCTTACCGTTTGGCAGCCGCTGGTGCTCAGAGGTCTAATGCTTCGAAGCAATTATGAATGCAGAAAGCGCATGAGCCAACATGACCACTCAGCTTGAAACCTTCAAGATCATTGATCTCCCCCGCGGCGGTCTCGTTCCGTTGGCAGCTGCAGCGGGCAAGCGCGTAACTGTTTTGTCGGGCCGCGTGTGGATAACCGAGGAAGGCTGCGTAGACGATGCGTTCCTGGGGAGCGGCGAGGTAATGACGCTCAGTGTTAAAGGGCTGGCCGTGATCGAAGCTTTGAGCCCGGCCCGGCTACAACTTCTCGATTCAGGCGTAATACGAAGGGGTGTGCTCAACGCCGCGTGGGGCGCGCTGACGCAATGGTGGCGTCGCCAACTCGAGCCCCGAGTCAGCGCGTGCGCTGATTGCCGCTAGTCGTCACACACTAGCGAGACGTTTGCACAATTCGACGCTCGCGTCCGCCTGATTCAGCGTGTAGATGTGCAACCCCGGCGCGCCGACTGCCAGCAGCTGTTCGCAAAGATCCGTCACGACATCCAGTCCGAACTCGCGAATCGATGCGCGGTCGTCACCGAAGCTTTCGAGTCGGCGCCTGATCCAGCGCGGAATCTCAGCGCCGCACGCATCGGAAAATCGTGCAAGCTGCGTGAAGCTGACGATCGGCATCACGCCCGCCACGATCGGCACGGTGCAGCCGCGTGCATGCACTTCGTCAACAAACCTCGCGTAAGCATCGAAGTTGTAAAAGTATTGCGTGATCGCCGAATCTGCGCCTGCGTTGACCTTGGCGATGAACCGTTGCAGGTCATCGTCCGGTGAGCGCGACTGCGGGTGGTACTCGGGGTAGGCAGCGACTTCAACATGAAACCAGTCGCCGGTTTCGGCTCGAATAAATTCGACCAGCTCGCCCGCGTATCGAAAATCGCCCGCACCTCCGGCGGCGCCCGATGGCATGTCACCGCGCAACGCCACCAGACGATGGATGCCCTGGTTGCGATAGCCAGCGAGTAGTGCTTGCACCGATGCCCGGGTGGTGCCGATGCACGAAATGTGTGGCGCGACCGGCAAGCCTTCGCCATGCATCTCGATCACGGTGTTCCAGGTCCCTTCACGGGTCGATCCGCCGGCGCCGAAGGTCACCGAGAAATATTCGGGGTCAAGTGCGGCTAGCTCCGCGCGAACGTTGCGAAGTTTGGCCGCGCCTTCCGGCGTGCGCGGCGGAAAGAACTCGAAGCTGATGCTGGCCAAGGTTACTTGCGATCAGGAATCAGCATCGACAACAGCCACGAGATGACACTGTACAAAAGCGCGCCGACAAAGGCTGCGCCGAAGCCGCCGACGTTAAAGCCCGGCAACAGTGACGCACTGCCCAAAAGAGCAGCGCGTTCAGCACAAGTAAAAACAATCCGAGAGTCAGAACCGTCACTGGTAGCGTCAGGACGACGAGTATTGGCTTCACCAGCGCATTGACCAGCCCGAGTACCAGCGCAGCCACTGCCGCAGACATCCAGTCCTGAATCTGTACACCGGGAAAGAGATAGGCGACCGCCAGCAGCGCGATCGCGTTCAGGATCCAAACCAGGAGGAGGCGCATCAGTAGCGGTAATGGTCCGGCTTATATGGGCCCTCTTTCGCCACGCTGATGTAACGCGACTGTTCATCAGTCAATTCAGTCAGCTGCGCGTTCAGTTTCTTCAACTGCAGCCGTGCGACTTTTTCATCGAGGTGCTTTGGCAGCACGTACACGCCGACCGGATATTGGTCCGTGTGCGTATAAAGCTCGATCTGCGCGATCACCTGATTGGCGAACGAGCTCGACATCACGTAGCTCGGGTGCCCAGTGCCGCAACCCAGATTGACCAGCCGCCCTTCGGCCAGCAGAATGATTCGCTTGCCGTCCGGGAAAATGATGTGGTCGACCTGCGGCTTGATGTTCTCCCACTGATACTGCTTGACACCGGCAATGTCGATCTCGTTGTCAAAGTGCCCGATGTTGCAGACGATCGCCTGATCTTTCATCTTGAGCATGTGATCGTGTGTGATGACTTGAAAGTTGCCGGTCGCGGTGACGAAGATGTCGGCCTTATCTGCGGCGTAGTCCATTGTGACTACGCGATACCCCTCCATGGCAGCCTGCAATGCGCATATCGGATCGATTTCGGTAATCCACACCTGCGCCGACAGCGCGCGCAGCGCCTGTGCTGATCCCTTGCCGACGTCGCCATAGCCGGCGACCAATGCGACCTTGCCCGCAATCATCACGTCGGTCGCGCGCTTGATGCCGTCGACCAACGA
>JACCZX010000026.1 GCA_013695705.1 Burkholderiaceae bacterium
CAGCCGAAGGCAACGCTCGCAATCCCCGACCACGCGGCCGTCGTCGCCGGGGACGCGGCGGCGAGCGCAGTGATCGGGGAGGCGACCGCAAGGATCGTGTTGCGGTACCTGTGAGTAACGTCGCCGCGGGTGCGGTTGCGGCGGGCCCGCAGCTGCCACTGGCAGGCGAGGGCGAAGACATCGACCCAGCGGCGATGCCGGAAACGGCGCTCTCACGCGAACTTTTGGAGCGGGGCCGGCGTGCCTCCAAGGAGTTGGAGCTCGCGTCGTCCGACAAGCTGCACAAGGTGTTGGCCGATGCCGGCATCGGATCGCGGCGTGACATGGAAGAGATGATCATCGCCGGCCGAGTGTCGGTCAATGGCGAGCCGGGCCACATCGGGCAGCGGATACTGGCCGGCGACCAAGTGCGAGTAAACGGCAAACCGCTAGCGCGGCGAGCGCCCGGCCGAGCGCCGCGCGTGTTGCTCTATCACAAGCCTACGGGCGAGATCGTTACGCAGGACGACCCGGGTCAACGGCCGACCGTTTTTCAAAAATTGCCGAAAGTTGCGGGCGGTCGATGGGTCGCAGTGGGCCGGCTCGACCTGAATTCCGAAGGCCTGTTGATCTTTACGACCTCGGGAGAACTGGCCAACCGCCTGATGCACCCGCGTTACGAAGTCGAGCGCGAGTATGCGGTCAGGGTGTTGGGAGAACTCACCGAAGAGCAGCGCCAGAAATTACTAGACGGTGTCGAACTGCAGGACGGCCCGGCCAAATTTTTGCGCGTTGATGAGGCCGGCGGTGATGGCGCCAATCGCTGGTATCGAGTGGCGATCAGCGAAGGACGCAACCGCGAAGTGCGGCGTATTTTTGAGACGATCGGATTGACGGTCAGCCGGTTGATTCGGATCCGATACGGCTCGATCCAGCTGCCGCGCGGACTGGCGCGCGGGCGTTTCCAGGAACTCGCGCCGGAATGGGTGCAGGCGTGGGTGCACGATCTCGGCATCGGCATCGATGAAATTCGGCAGCGCCAAGGTAGTTCGGGCGAAGGCGGTCGCGGCGGACGCAGTCGTGGCGGCCGTGCTCAAGGCCAAGGTGCGCGGGATCCTCAATGGGGGCCCTCCAGCCGGCCGCCCGGGCAGGGGTTCGGACCAGGCAACGGTCAGTCAAAAGCCGGACAGAATCAGGGGCCCGGCCGCAGCCGCGGCAAACCGCAGGTCAATCGCCCGTCGAAGCAGCCGGATCCGATGACGAGCAGCGTGACGTATATCGCCGCCGGCCATGGACTACCAAACAATGGAAGGCCGGCTCGCTTCAAGCGTGGCAAGCCGCCGCCGCGTAGTTTTTAAAAGTCCGCGAGGGTTGTTGCGCGCGTGCTAAGCCGCATATAATGCCGGCCTGCAGATTTGTACGATTGATTGACGAACAGTCCAGCGAACTCGCAGCAGAAGAGTTAAGCCAGCGATAGAACTGGTCGGCATGCAGGCCTGTTGAAAGAAGTAATGGGTGCAAGAAATGGGCTTCACGGCCCATTTTTTATTTCCGGGCGGGCTTCAGTGCTGGGCCGCCGGTGTGGAGTACGAATGGCCGGAGTTTCACGCGGTTTATTGGAACTGGTGCAGCGAACGGTTGACGGACTCGGCTATCAATTGGTCGATGTCGAGCGACTGGGTGGTGGCTTGTTGCGCGTGACGCTCGATGCAGCCGAAGGTATTGGGTTGAAAGACTGTGAGCGGGTGAGCACACAGTTGTCGCATTTGTTTGCGGTTGAGGGTGTGGACTATCAGCGGCTTGAAGTGTCGTCGCCGGGCCTGGACCGTCCGCTAAAAGGACTGGATGATTTTGCGCGCTTTGTCGGCAGAGAAATCGACGTGCAGTTGTACGCGCCGTCTGCCGCAATCGGCGGACGCAAGCGCGTGCGGGGCTCATTAGTGAGTCTGGTCGGCGCTGCGGGCGCGGAACGTCTGCAGCTGCAATTGACTCCGGAAAACGGCGCTGCAAAGGACGGTCAGCGAAGCGTGAAACGAAAGCAGGCAGAACCGGCGCCGGCAGCCGTTGTTGAGATTTCTTTTTCCGATGTGGGTAGCGCGCGATTGGTGCCAGAACTCGACTTTCGGCCAGCGCGCGCTGCTGGCAGCTCGGAAGCGGATGTTGATATCGCTGCGATGGGGATGAGTGGTTCAAGCAGTTTGGGGAGCGAGCAGACATGAGTCGTGAAATCTTGTTGTTGGTCGATGCGCTGGCGCGCGAAAAGAATGTGCCGAAAGACGTCGTCTTCGGCGCGCTTGAACTCGCCCTCGCGACCGCAACCAAGAAGCTCTACGCAGAGGAGGATGTCGACATTCGCGTTTCAGTCGACCGTGAAACCGGCGAGTACGACGCTTTTCGTCGCTGGCTGGTGGTGCCCGACGAAGCGGGGCTGCAGGAGCCCGGGCACCATATTATTTTGTCTGATGCGCGCGAGCAGCTGGCCGATATCGAGCTCGAAGAACATATCGAAGAACAGCTGCCGCGCCAGGACCTCGGACGCCGTTTTGCGCAAGACACCAAGCAGGTCATCCTGCAAAAAATTCGCGACGCCGAGCGTGAGCAGACGCTAAACGATTTCCTGGCGCGCGGTGATTTGATCGTCAGCGGCGCGATCAAGCGGATGGACAAAGGCGACGCGATTATTGAGATCGGCAAAGTCGAAGCGCGGCTGCCGCGTACCGACATGATCCCGAAGGAGAATCTGCGCATCGGCGATCGAATTCGCGCTTTCGTGCAGAAAATCGATCGCACCGCGCGTGGGCCGCAAGTGATTCTGTCACGCACGTCGCCCGAAATTTTGATGAAGCTGTTCGAGTTCGAGGTTCCGGAAATCGAGCAGGGTTTGCTGGTGATCAAATCCGCCGCGCGCGACCCGGGAGTGCGCGCGAAGATTGCCGTGTGGACCAATGATCGGCGCATCGATCCGATCGGTACTTGCGTCGGTATGCGTGGCTCGCGCGTGCAGGCAGTCACCAACGAACTTGCAGGCGAGCGTGTCGACATCGTGTTGTGGTCCGATGATCCGGCCCAATTTGTGATTGGTGCGCTGGCGCCGGCCAATGTGTCTTCGATCCTGGTCGATGAAGACAAACACGCGATGGACGTCGTGGTCGATGAAGATAATCTCGCGATCGCGATCGGCCGCAGTGGTCAGAATGTTCGGCTCGCGTCCGAGTTGACCGGCTGGCAGATCAACATCATGACGGCGGAAGAATCGTCGACCAAGCAGGAGGGCGAGCAATCGTCGGTCCGTGCCACGTTTGTCGAGAAGCTCGACGTCGACGAGGAGATAGCCAACATACTGATCGCGGAAGGTTTCGGAAGTCTCGATGAAATCGCATACGTGCCGGTCAATGAGCTGCTCGAGATCGATGCGTTCGACGAGGAGACTGTTGAGGAGCTGCGCACGCGAGCGCGCAATGCGTTGTTGACCGAGGCGATAAAGCGCGAGGAAAACGTCGAGCAGGCAGAAAAGGATCTGCTCGATCTCGAGAGCATGGATGCGGCGCTGTCCGCCAAGCTTGCCGAGAATTCGATTCGCACGCGCGACGACCTCGCAGAACTGGCGGTTGACGAGTTGACCGAGATGACCGGCATCGACGACGAGCGTGCCAAGACGCTGATCATGGCGGCACGTGCGCACTGGTTTGCGGATGCTGAGCAGTAAGAGAAAAGGGTAGGGAAGCTATGGCAAGTATCACGGTGTCCCAGTTTGCGACGGAGCTGCGGGTTCCGCCGCAGTTGCTGCTCGAGCAATTGAGCGCGGCCGGGGTCCTGAAGAAGGCCGAGTCCGATGCGTTGAGTGAAGACGATAAGTCACGTCTTCTCGAATCGTTGCGCAAGGCGCACGGCGGCGGTGGGGAAAAGAAAAAGATCACGCTGACGCGCAAGCAAACGACTGAGATCAAGCAGGCCGATGCATCCGGAAAGGCGCGCACGATTCAGGTCGAGGTGCGCAAGAAGCGTGTGTTCGTCAAGCGCGATGGCGCGACGACTGAATCCGAGCCGGTGGTTGCCACCGATGTGGCGGCTGCACCGGTTATCGACGAAGCAGAGCTGGCCAAGCGCGAAGAAGAAGCACGCCGACAGGCCGAGCTGATCACTCGTCAAACCGCAGCAGCCCGTGAGAAGGCCGACCGTGCACAGCGCGAACTGGCCGACGCGCAACAGAAGGAACAAACCGATCTGCACGCTGTGCAGGCACGCCAGACCGCCGCCAGCGAGGAGCTGGTCCGAGCGGAGCGCGCGCAGAAGGAAGCCGAGCTCGTCGCCAAACAGGCGCTCGATGCGCAGGCGCGCGCCAAGCGCGCTGTAGAAGACGAGGTCGCCGCCATCAAGACGATGATGTCGGAGCCCAAGAAAGTCGTGAAGCCGCCGGAGCCCGTAGCGGCGCCGGCAGCAGTCGCCGCGGCTGCCGTGGGCACGTTGCACAAACCGGCAGCCAAGACCGACGCCAAACCTGGTGCCAAGAAAGACGAAAAAAAACCCGGCGTCAAGGAAGTCAAGTCGGGCAAGCTGGCGTCGAGCTGGTCCGAAGAGCAGCAGAAAAAACGGCTTCTCAAAACGCGCGGCGATACCTCGGGTGGTGCCGGCGGTTGGCGCGGTCCGCGTGGCAATCGCAAGCCGGACCGGCATGAAGACGCCAATGGTGCTGCCGCTTCACCGCTGCCGGTTGTAGCAGTGGTGCGCGACGTCGCGGTGCCCGAGACGATTACCGTTGCCGAGCTCGCGCACAAGATGTCGGTCAAAGCGTCCGAGGTGATCAAAACTTTGATGAAGCTTGGCCAAATGGTGACGATCAACCAGGTGCTCGATCAGGACACCGCAATCATCGTCGTTGGCGAAATGGGGCACACCGCGCACGCGGCGAAGCTCGATGATCCCGAAGCAATGCTGGCGCAATCCGAGTCAGTCGTTACGGTCGCGAGTGAAGCGCCGATGGTGCCGCGTCCGCCGGTGGTCACGATCATGGGCCACGTCGATCACGGCAAGACCTCGCTGCTCGATTACATCCGCCGCACCAAGGTTGCAGCGGGTGAAGCGGGCGGGATCACGCAACACATCGGTGCCTATCACGTTCAGACACCGCGCGGCATCATCACGTTTCTCGACACACCGGGCCACGAGGCGTTCACCGCAATGCGCGCGCGCGGCGCAAAGGCAACCGACATCGTGATCCTGGTTGTTGCGGCCGATGATGGAGTCATGCCGCAGACCAAGGAGGCGATTGCGCATGCAAGAGCGGCCAATGTTCCGCTGGTGGTCGCGCTGAACAAGATCGACAAGCCGGAATCGAACCCGGATCGCGTCAAACAGGAGCTGGTGGCGAACCAGGTGGTACCGGAAGAGTACGGCGGTGAATCACCGTTCGTTCCGGTATCTGCAAAAACCGGCGAAGGGGTCGATACACTGCTGGAGAACGTGTTGTTGCAGGCCGAGGTACTCGAGCTAAGGGCGGTCCGGGACGGTCCTGCCAAGGGCCTGGTGATTGAATCGCAGCTCGATAAGGGCCGCGGCCCGGTGGCCACCGTGCTAGTTCAAAGCGGGACGCTCAAGCGTGGCGACGTTGTTCTCGCGGGCTCGGCGTTTGGACGCGTGCGCGCGATGCTCGATGAAAGTGGCAAGCCGGTTCACGAAGCCGGCCCGTCGATTCCGGTCGAAATACAAGGTCTGTCGGATGTCCCCGGCGCTGGCGATGAGCTGATCGTGCTTGGCGACGAGCGTAAGGCGCGCGAGATCGCGTTGTATCGCCAGGGAAAATTCCGCGACACCAAGCTTGCGAAGCAACAGGCGGCAAAGCTCGAAGGCATGTTCGAAGGAACCGTCGATGGCGTGGCGATCCGCGTATTGCCGCTGATCATCAAGGCCGACGTGCAGGGATCGCAGGAGGCGCTGAATCAGTCGTTGGTCAAGCTGTCGACCGACGAAGTGAAGGTTCAGGTGGTGCACGGCCAGGTGGGCGGCATCACCGAGAGCGACGTCAACCTTGCGATCGCGTCGAAGGCGGTGATCATCGGCTTCAATGTGCGTGCCGATCTATCGGCGCGCAAGCTTGCCGAGAATAATGGAATCGACATCCGCTACTACAACATCATCTACGAAGCGGTTGATGAGGTAAAAAATGCGCTCGGTGGTTTGTTGGCGCCCGAGCAGCGCGAGCAGGTGCTCGGCATGGTCGAGATTCGCCAGATATTCCGGGTGCCGAAAGTTGGCGCGGTGGCGGGCTGCATGGTGCTCGACGGCCTGGTGCGCAGAACCGGCCAGGCCCGGCTCCTACGCGACAATGTCGTGATCTGGACTGGCGAGCTCGACTCACTGAAGCGTTTCAAGGACGATGTACGCGAAGTGAAGGCGGGCTTCGAGTGCGGTCTGAGCCTGAAGGGCTACGACGATATCAAGGAGCGCGATCAGCTTGAGATATTCGAGGTGCATGAAGTGGCACGAACGCTGTCGTGATGATGAGCGTGAGCTCGATAAATGAAACCCGCCACCAAGCCCGGCCGCAGCCTGCGCATCGCCGATCAGATTCAGCGCGATCTGGCCGAGATGATTCAGCGCGAGGTATCGATTGAGCGCGCGGGACTGGTGACGCTGACGGGTGTCGAGATCTCGGCGGACTACGCACACGCCAAGGTGTTCTTCACAACGATCGGCAAGCCGGTCGATGCTGCACAGCATGTGTTGAACAGCAAAGCGGGTTTCTTTCATTCGCTGCTGTTTAAACGACTGACCATTCACACGATTCCGCGTCTGTCGTTCGTGCACGATGAGTCAGTCGTGCGCGGCATCGAGATTGACCGCCTGATCGAGCAGGCAAACAAGGGCTCAGGCTAGGAGTTGGTGTGGGCAAGTCGCGCGGCGAACGCGTCAATGGCGTGCTGCTGCTCGACAAACCGGGTGGCATGACGTCAAACTCCGCATTGCAGCGCGCGCGTCGGTTGCTTAACGCAGCCAAGGCGGGGCACACCGGCACGCTCGACCCGATGGCCACTGGCCTGCTGCCGTTGACGTTCGGCGAGGCGACCAAGTTCTCGGCCGATTTGCTGAATGCAGACAAGTCATACCGGGCGACGGTGAGGTTGGGGGTGACGACCAGCACCGGCGATGCCGACGGGGCCGTGCTCGAACGGCGCACCGTCGACGTTTCGAGTGCCGATATTGATGCAGTGATGGCGCGCTTTGTCGGCGCCATCGAGCAGATGCCGCCGATGCACTCGGCACTGAAACGCGACGGCCGACCGCTTTATGAGCTCGCGCGGGCCGGGTTGGAAGTCGAGCGCGCGCCGCGGCAGATCACGGTGCACCAGCTGACGTTAGTCGAGCAGTGTGCTGATGAGTTCGTCTTCGACGTTGATTGCAGCAAGGGGACTTACATAAGAGTGCTGGCTGAAGACATTGGACGAGCGCTTGGGTGTGGCGCGCATCTGAGCGCGCTGCGTCGCACGCGCGCGGGCCAGCTCTGCCTTGGTGATGCAGTTGGGCTCACAGCACTCGAAGCGATGACACCGGAGGCGCGCCGAGAAACGTTACTACCGGAAGACGCGTTGCTGGCATCGCTTGCCACCGTGCAGCTCGATGACGTCCTTGCAGGACGGTTTCGACAAGGCCAGCGGCTCGCACTCGATGCCGAGCCGCGCGGCCGTCGCGTTCGCGTTTATGGCCGTACGAATGAATTGCTTGGCACGGCGACCATCAATGAATGGGGTGTCGTCGAGCCAGAACGATTGATAACCAGCAGCTGAATATGAACGACGAGAGCCTCTGATGAAACGCCCAATTCGTAACGTTGCGATCATCGCGCACGTTGATCACGGCAAGACCACGCTGGTCGACAAGCTGCTGCAACAATCCGGCACGTTCCGCGAGAATCAGCAGCTTACCGAGCGCGTGATGGACAGCAACGATCTCGAGCGCGAGCGCGGCATCACGATTCTTGCTAAGAATTGCGCGGTCGACTACGAGGGCACGCACATCAACATCGTCGACACGCCCGGGCATGCGGACTTCGGCGGTGAGGTCGAGCGAGTGTTGTCGATGGTCGACGGTGTACTGCTGCTGGTCGATGCAGTCGAAGGGCCGATGCCGCAGACGCGTTTCGTAACGCGCAAGGCGCTGGCGCAGGGATTAAAGCCGATCGTCGTCGTCAACAAGATCGATCGGCCCGGCGCGCGGCCCGATTGGGTCGTCAATCACACGTTCGATCTGTTCGACAAACTGGGCGCGGCCGAGGAGCAGCTCGATTTTCCTGTGATCTACGCATCGGCATTGCACGGGTATGCCGGCACGTCTGCCGATGTGCGCGAAGGCGACTTGAAACCATTGTTCGAAGCGATCCTGGCGCATGTGCGCGTGCGCGACGACGATCCCGACAAATCGCTGCAATTGCAAATCTGCTCGCTCGATTATTCGAGCTATGTCGGCAAGATCGGCATCGGGCGCATCAGCCGCGGACGGCTGCGTGCCGGGCAGGAAGTGCTGGTGATGCATGGGCCGGAGGGCGCTCAGAATGCGCCGACCACCAAGGGCCGTATCAATCAGGTGTTGACGTTCAAGGGGCTTGAGCGGCAGGTGGTCGAGGAAGCAATTGCCGGCGACATCGTTCTTATAAACGGTCTCGACGACATCGGCATCGGTTGCACGCTGACGCCGGTGGATTTTCCGGACGCGTTGCCATTGCTGAAGGTCGACGAGCCGACGTTGATGATGAATTTTCAGGTCAACACCTCGCCGCTGGCCGGGCGTGAAGGAAAGTACGTCACCAGTAGGCAATTGCGCGAGCGGCTGCAGCGTGAGTTGAAGTCCAACGTCGCGATGCGCATGCGCGAAACCGACGACGAACAGATATTCGAAGTCGCGGGGCGCGGCGAATTGCATCTGACGATTCTGCTCGAGAACATGCGGCGTGAGGGTTACGAAATGGCGGTCGGACGCCCGCGCGTGCTGTTCAAGGAGGTCGATGGCCAGCGGCACGAACCGTTTGAGATGCTGAGCGTCGACGTCGAGGACCAGAACCAGGGCGCGATCATGGAAGAGCTCGGCCGGCGCAAGGGCGACTTGCAGGACATGCAATCCGATGGCCGAGGCAGGGTGCGGCTCGAATATCGAATTCCAGCGCGTGGCCTGATCGGGTTCCAGGGCGAGTTCATGACGTTGACGCGCGGCACCGGTTTGATGAGTCACGTGTTCGATGATTACGGGCCGGTTCGCACCGGAGATGTCGGCGAGCGCCGCAATGGCGTGCTGATCAGTCAGGACGAGGGCGACGCCGTTGCCTACGCACTGTGGAAGCTGCAGGAACGCGGACGCATGTTCGTCAGCCCCGGTGACAAGCTATACGAGGGCATGATCATCGGCATCAATTCGCGCGAAAACGATCTGGTTGTCAATCCGGTGCGCGAAAAGAAGCTCACGAACGTGCGCGCGTCGGGCAAGGACGAACATATTGATCTGGTGACGCCGATCGCGCTGACGCTGGAATCAGCCGTCGAATTCATCGCCGATGACGAGTTGGTCGAGATTACGCCGCAAAGTATTCGGTTGCGCAAACGGTATTTGAAAGAGCACGAACGCAAACGCTCGCAGCGCGACGCAGCGTGACCGCGGCGCGAAGCGGCCAGAACGCTGCGCGTTTTGGCCGCCAAGAACGGCGTTTCGGGCAATCATTCCCGACTCTCTCTCCGCGAGGGAAGGGAACAAGACATTGATCGAAGGGCGTCAACGTGCAGTGCATCGCCGCGCGATCGTCTTGATGGTGATTGCGCCGGCACTGTGGAGCACTGCCGGCGTTGTCACACGGCATTTGTCGCCCGCCTTGCAGGCCGACGGCCGATTTGAAATCACTTTCTGGCGCAGTTTGTTCGCGGCGCTCTTCGTTGCAGGCTACCTGGCGTTCGTGCGGCGCGACTTCGTTAATTCATTGCGCAGTGCAGGTGTGGCAGGAATCGTGTCGGGTTGCATGTGGGCGACGATGTTCACCGCATTCATGCTGGCGTTGACGCTAACGTCGACCGCCAACACGCTGATCGTTCTGGCGATTGCACCGCTGGTGACGGCATTGCTGGCACGCGGGGCCTTGCAAGTCGCGATCTCGTTTCGCACGTGGGTCGCAATCGCAATCGCAATGGTGGGCATTGGCGTGATGTTCGCCGGTACCCTGCGCATCGAATCGCGTGCCAGCGTTCTGGGAATGGTGATTGCCCTGGCGGCGCCGATTGCATCGGCCGTAAACATTGTGACCCTGAAACGAAGCGGACAATCGGTGGATTTGATACCCGCAGTCCTTCTTGGCGGCTTGATTTCTGCGCTTGCAATGCTGCCGTTTGCGTGGCCCTTTATCGCTAGTGTGCTCGACATCGCATGGCTGGCAATGCTCGGTTTTGTTCAACTCGGTTTGCCGTGCATGCTGCTGGTGATCGCAGCACGCCATCTTTCAGCAACCGAAGTAGCGCTCTTGGCGCTGCTGGAAGTCGTGCTGGGTCCGGCACTCGCATGGCTCGGCGCTGGCGAAGTAATGACTAGCCACGCGCTGATTGGCGGCACGCTCGTGATCGCTGCTTTATTGCTGAACGAGTTGGTCGCACAGAGTCCGTTGAAATCCCGCTCATCATCCTGACGTGCGGGTATTCACTGCGTGGGAACGGCAGATGCTTTGTGTGCGCCCAAACTCGCCGTATGAATGGGGGCGGATGCTTGACGATGCGCCGCCTGCATAGTTAACCCTAACAAGGAAAGAAGATGAAATCTGCGAAAACTTTTTATGTGTTGGCAGTCGCGATGTGCATGAGTGCAGCCAGTTTTACCGTGGGCGCGCAATCGACGACCGTGCAGCCAAGCACAACATCGCCGTCAGCGAACAAGGCGCTTCGTTCGCCCGACGTCATTTATGTTCCGACACCGCCCGAAGTTGTCGAGGCGATGTTGAAAGTAGCCAACGTTAGGCAGGGGGACGTGTTGTACGACCTGGGATCGGGAGACGGCCGCATCCCGATCATCGCGGCGCAGAAGTACAACGTTTCGCGTGCTACCGGCATCGACATCAACCCCGAGCGGATTGCGGAAGCGCAAGCGAATCTTAAAAGCGCAGGCGTCGGCGATCGTGTGCGCTTTCGCAATGAAGATCTGTTCGAGGCAGATTTCTCCGAGGCGACGGTAGTGACGCTGTACCTGCTGCCCGCGCTCAACGTAAAGTTGTTACCCAAGTTGTTGAGCGACTTGAAACCGGGAACCCGCATCGTGTCGCACGCGTTTGACATGGGCAATTGGAAGCCTGAACAGACGCTCGACATCGGCGGCCGCAAAGTTTATTACTGGACCATTCCGGCGAAGGGAACACCTGCGTACGCAGCCGCGTCAGCTGCCGCCGGAGCGGGGGCTGCGAAGCCGAACTAAAAGACGCGACTCTGTGACGGCACGGGTAAGCACGCGTGGTGCCGATTGGCTGACAGGCTGCTGTAATCGCGCGCGCCGCAAAGGTTCAGGAGACCAGTTGCAGATAGCGTTCGCCATTTAGCGGATTGATCAACACCAGCTTCACCTGCGCATTAAGTTCGCGAAAAAAGTTATTTCTTTCTGCTGTTGTCTTTGCTCGTGCTCGTGCTCGCGGCGCGCATGTTGTCTATTAGATTCGGATAAGGTCTCCCCGCTTTCTTGGCGGCTCTTTTTGCGGATAACTTTTGTGCCGGCGTCAGGTGAGGTGACCTGCTGTTAGCCGGCTTCGGATTCGGTTTCTTCCAAGGTGCTTTTTTCGCGGCGGCCATCAGAGGTCGAGTTTTGCGTGCTGCTTTGCGTCCTCTTTCGGTGTCTCGCCTTTGATGTAGGCCTTGGTCGCCTCGAACGCAAACTTCAAGCCCTGCGCGCCGGCGTTATCCCAGTATTCGCCGTCCTGTGCACTGAATTTGAGCATCGCAATCGACGGATCGGTCTTGCCTTTCGGAAACCAGATCTTCCATGCTTCCTTCCACAGTCGGTCAACCAGCGCTTGATCACGGACCACCGATGCGCGCCCGCTCAGCGAGGCGTACTGGTT
>JACCZX010000185.1 GCA_013695705.1 Burkholderiaceae bacterium
CGGGGCTGCCCCAGGCTGAAAGCAACAAGCGGTTGGTTAACGGTTCGCCGATCAGCGAAACCAACAAGTCGGCGGAGGTATGCAACAGCGTCTCGCCCGCGCGCCGCGCGTCGGCCGGCACGCGCGCGGCAAGGTCTTGCTGCAAGGCAGTCAGCATTTCGCTAGGCGGTTCGGGCTCGGCTGGGCCGGGCCGTTCGAACGACGACCGTGCCAGATGCAGGCTGCGCGTGTACAAGGCATGCACGGCGGGCCCGCCGACCAGCGGCTCGAGCTCCGCAAACAGCAGGCGCAATGCGCGCGCCGTCGCGACAGCGACCGTGTTTGCATCGGCGCCGTCAGCGTGCCCCTCGGCGAGCGCGTGCTGGATGATCTCTTGTTTCATCCGTCTCTAATGTGATGTCGTCGAAGCCCGTCGGAACCTGCATTCGCTCACCGTGGACTGGCGATCGGATGCGGTGGACGACGTGCACGTAGTGTAAAACGGGATCCTGTTAGCCGGAGACAGCAGGCGATGATCGCTCCGTCCGGAATGGGAGTGGGTTGCGCGGCTGCATCTGCGCCGTCGGGCTGCCTGCCGTTACTGACGGTGTGCGCAGGGACGCTACCAACTTCCGACCCGCGTTTCCGTATTTCAACACTCCGATCCCTGGCTCGTTTAACTAGGGGGCGCCATGCTGAAACAACAGAAAATCATCAGCATCGCATCAGCGCTGATAGTGGGCATCGGATTATCCGCGTGCGGCAGTTCGAACGATGACAGCGAACCGGCGCCGCGGCGGGGTCCGAGATTCCAGCCAGCGCGAGCACGGTCGCGGGCTTCATCGCGTTTCTGCAGAGCCTTGTCTCGAATGAGACTTCAGAGCCGATCGCAATGGGAAGTTTCACTCCGCCCACTGACGACTCAATGAACCGCAATCGTTGATGTGATATCCAGCGTTGGCGCTTCGTTTCCACGAAGCGCTGCAACTGGCTGGTGAACACGCGAAGTGTGCTGACAAGCGGCGAGGTAGTGTCTCGTGACATCGACCATGGACCCGCTCTCCGACTTCACGACCTTCGCATTTACGCACGCGGGCCGCGAGCGAACCGTGTACCGAAAGGGCGAAGGCCCAGCGGTGCTGGTCATGCACGAGGTGCCGGGATCTCGGCCGAGGTGGCGCGGTTCGCGCGGCGCGTCGTCGACGCAGGCTTCACCGTGTTCATGCCTCGGATGTTTGGTCCCGTGGGGGTCAAGACGACGCCGCTCAACCGGGTGCCGGAACTCCTGAAGCTCTGCGTCAACCGCGAGTTTCATGTGCTTGCCGAAAATCGTTCGAGCCCGATCGCGGACTGGCTGCGCGCGCTTGCTCGCCACATTCACCAGGAGATGGGCGGCCGCGAATCGGCGCAGTCGGCATGTGCGTCACCGGCAACTTCGCGCTTACGCTGACCCTCGATCCGTGGGTGTTGGCGCCCGTGATGGGGCATCCGTCGTTGCCGCTGCCGATCACGCGCGCCAAGGCTGCCGCCGTCCACGTTACGCCCGAGACGTTTGTCAACGCGCGCCGCCGGATCACCGACGAAGGGCTGAAGGTGCTGGGCGTGCGCTTCCACGGCGACGCGCTGCTTTGCAGAGCGGCGCGCTTCGCAACATTGCGCCGCGAACTCGGCGACGGCTTTGAGGGGATCGAGCTTCCGGCCGCGTCGGCGAAACCGCAACCCGAGCCACCGCATCGTGTGCTCACCATCAACCTCATTGATCGCGCGGGCGAGCCGACGCACGAGGCGGTCGAGCGTGTGCTGAGCTTTCTCTCGGACCGGCTGCGCTGAGCGCGCTGTGCCGCAAAACCCGTGAGTGCGGTCAGCACCAGACCTTCATCGGGGCCTGATCAGGGCAGAGGGCTCCGGTTTGGACCGAAGACCCTCACTGAATCAAACTGCTACAGCATTTCCTCGCGCGCTTTTTCTGCGCGCGCTGCACCGATAGCGGTCTTCACATCCTTTTCTTCTTCCGGCGGTGGCAGCACCGAAGGCATTCCAAGCGCTTGGATCCAAAGCTCGCGGCACCAGCCCTTGCTGTGATAAATGTGCTCGTCTTCCTGTTCTTCGACTTCCTCGCACGCGCCCGTCATCGCTTTCTTCTCTTCGCCCTTGGCTTTTTCGGCGCATTTTGAAAGCAGTTCCCAGTTAAGGTGGTCCTTGGTTTCCGCGAACACGACGCACTCACAGGCGACGAGCTCCGCCGCCTCCGGCTCCCCACCGCTCGACTGCGCCATTTGCATTGCTTTGACGAGTGATCCGCCAATATGGTGGACCACCTGACGCCCGGGGGTTTGCGTTTCCGGGTCGAGGTCCAGTTGGCTGAACAGCTCGTGCATGACCTCGACATGTCGCTTGGTTTGCTCGAGATACTTGGTCCATTCTTTCTCGAGGTCTTCGTTGACCACGCATTCAAGGGCAGTTGTGTAAACCTGCACCCCGCCCAGTTCGGTCTCCAGCATTTGATACAAAAGCTCTTTGACGTGTTCGTTCATTTTTCGCCTCCTTGGCGCGCGGTGCATATGAGTATTACCGGTAAGCAAGAGCACGCTGTCGCCCGATTTACTTCGCCTAAGGGATCAGATAGGTCTATCCCGCTGGCTCAAAGCGTGAGCGCTCTCTGACACGCGGGCAATTGCCGCGCCCGTCCTAGCTGGCGCTAACAGGAGGCGGGCGCGACGCGAGGGAGCGTTCGAGACTCTGTAGCGACTCATCCCCAAGCACTCGAGCGGCCGCGTGGTCGAAACTGCAATCGAGCTCGCGGCTTTCCTTCGTTTCGGCGTCATCGCCCCGCCCTTGTCCTACCGACTCGGGTTGGCGCTGGTCGGGTCCAGCACAGCCGCGACGGGAGTGATGCGGTCCGCGGGGAATCCGGAACGCTCGGCATGCTGGCGGATCAGCGCTTCGCTTGGGGCGTTGTAGACGCAGTAGATCTTGTCGCCGGCGACGTAGCTGTGCACCCACTGTATGTCGGGACCCATGTCGCGCAGCACGCCGTTCGACTTGGCCGCGCCTTCGCGCATCTGCGCCGGCGTCATACGGCTGGCGCCGGGTATATCGCGTTCGATGATGAATTGCTTCAGCGCGGGCGGTTGCGATGCCGTGGATTGGGCTTGCGCCAGTGCAGAGGCCGCTGCAAGCACCAGCGCGAACAGTGAAATCGAGAATCGTTTCATGGTGACTCCTTCGTTGTTGGATCGGCGCTGCCGAAAGTGACACCTGCCGACACCGGCAACCTAAGGCATCGACCCGCGTGACGCGAGCACCCGCAGACCACCGCTGGAAACCATGGGCGGAACGCGGCCGGAGCGACGAACGCGGCTCGGTCGCGGATAAATGAGCCCACCGCGCTCCTCGGTGCTGCGGGCGTGTCCACGCCTCGAATCGCCGCTTTCGTCGCTGCCGGTGACAGCCTAAGATCGTTCGGCGTGATGATTCGACGGCACGCTTCGCATCAGCGGCGGCCGGCGATGTCGAGAATGCAAGCCGCGAGGAATCATGTCATTCGTGATGGCACAACCAGCGCTTAGCTACTGGGGTCGCGTCCGTAACGACCTGACGCTGCGATCGTTCGCGATCGTCGGTGGGCTGGCGTTGCTGGTCTCGACACAGATCCTTTTCCAGCCGCATTTATTCGAGATATGGGATCTCGCCGACATCGGTCAAGCCTGGGCTGAGTACTTTGTCGAGGTCGCGCTGATTGGTGCAGCACTGCTAATCGCGGTGGTAGGTGTCGAACAGGCGCCGGTGCGGCGGCCCCTTTCGCGCTGGCTGTTGC
>JACCZX010000112.1 GCA_013695705.1 Burkholderiaceae bacterium
AATCGAGCACGCCCGGATTCGGCTCCGATACCATCAGGTTGCGCGGCATGTAGTCGCGGTGAACGAACACCGCCGACTGCGCAAGGTTCGCGGTCACGATGCGGGTAAACATTTGCTCGAGCGATGCCTTCTGTTCGGCGGTCAGTTCGCGCTGCAGATGACGCGCGATGTACCAGTCGGGAAATAAGCGCAGCTCACGTCGCAACAGAGCGTTGTCGTACGAGGGCAACACTCCTTCTTTCGTCGCAAGCTGCCACCGAATCAGCGTGTCGATCGCGTCGCCGAAAAGTTGCATCGCATTGTCTTGGCTCAGCGCTTTCAGATACGTGGTATCGCCCAGATCAGTGAGCAACAAAAAGCCTTGCGCCAGATCGTCTGCGAGAACCTCCGGCACATTCACGCCCGCCATTTTCATCAGCGCCGCGATGCGAACAAAGGGCCGCGAATCCTCGCTGGCGGGAGGCGCGTCCATCGCAATCAAACTACCGTTTGCACCGTCGATCCGAAAGTAACGGCGCGAGCTGGCATCCATCGATGCCGGCCGGAGCGACGACAAATCGAGCCGCTGGTCACGCTTTAGCCCTTGCAACCAGCGCACGAGCGAATTCAATCGGACGTCTGCGGTCTCGGTGGGAGATTTAGGAGCGAATCGATCCATGACGTAAGGAGTAGTGGCCAAAAGCATCACCATGCAGATGCCTATAATCCGCTTGCTCCGCAGAGGCACTTGCTGGCGATGAAGCTTTGTAGATTCTAAATGCCGCGCCTGCCGGCGACCGCTCGGTCGCATTGCCTACACACTTTGATCGTCCTGCTGAGCGCGGGATGCCTGAGCGCGACGGCTTTTTCGCAAGTCATTTCGCCGGCAACCGATCCACCAGCGCCCCGCCCACAGTTAAAACTGGAACGCGAGCTCGATGAGAATCGGGCGGCGACGCAGGACAAAGCGCCGACCTTCGCGCGCGCGCAGCACATCGAGGGCAGCGCTGAAGACCGGCTCATTTTGCGTGGGGATGCAGAGATCCGCCGTGGCGGCACGGTGTTGCGCGGTGACACCATTACGTACACCCAGTCGACCGATGTAGTCAACGTCGAAGGGCACGCGCGCGTGTTTCGTGACGGCGCAGTTTTCACCGGCCCACGGCTCGACTTTCGCGTTGACGCGCAAACCGGCGCAATGCCCGATGCCAGTTTCGCTTACGCGCCGCGCGGCGGCCGCGGTGAAGCCACGCTGATCGAATTTCTCGGCCAGGAACGAGCGCGGATGGAAAATGCGCGTTTCACTACCTGCGGTCCCGGTGACAATGCGTGGTGGGTTCAGGCCGAGTCGATCGAATTCGATGCTCTCGACGAAACCGCCACCGCCAATTCTGCAACGCTGTTCTTCAAGGGCGTCCCAATCCTCGCTTCACCGTATTTGAGCTTTCCGACCAGCGATCGGCGCAAGTCGGGCTTTCTGACACCAAGCTTCGGGTTGAGCTCGACCCTCGGCACCGACATTAGCACCCCGTACTACTTCAATCTCGCACCGAATTACGACTACACGCTGACTCCTCGCCTGATGAGCAAACGCGGAGTGTTGGCGGAAAACGAGCTGCGCTATCTGAATCCCGAGCATCGCGCGACGCTGGTGTACGACATCATCGCCAAGGATCAGCAGTTCGGCGAGTCGCGCGACTTCAAAGCGGTGCGCTACGAGTTTGCATCACCGCGCGGCTTCGGCGCGGGCATCAACTACAACCGCGTTTCAGACGACCGGTACTTCGTCGACTTCGGCACCACCATCGTCGATACCTCGCAGAAAGTGCTGCCCCAGGATGGCTACCTCGCATACAACCAGCCCTACTGGAACACCGCCGTGCGCATCACCAAAAATCAAACGCTGCAGGACCCCGATCCGCTGCTGCTGGTCGCCAAACCGTACGAGCGGGTGCCGCAGGTCTCAATCAATGGCTACCTCGCCGAGTGGCGCGGCTTGGAGCTGGGTGCAGCACTGGAAGGGACGCGCTTCGAACACCCAAGTATGGAAAACGGCAACCGATATTTGGCCGACGTGCGGGCCGCGTACCCGGTGCTCGCACCGGGGTGGTTCGTGGTGCCGCGCGCGCGCGTGTCGTCGGCGACTTACGACCTCGATCCTAGATTTCGGCCACGTGACTCGTCGCAAACTCGCACGCTTCCGATAGTGAGTCTCGACAGCGGGTTGATATTCGAGCGCGACGTCGGCTGGTTCGGTCGGGCTTCGCAGCAAACACTCGAGCCACGTCTGTTCTATGCCTACATTCCGTATCGCGATCAAAGCAATCTGCCGAACTTCGACAGCGCGCTGGCCGATTTAAACTACGCACAGCTATTTACCGAGAACATCTACTCGGGTTCGGATCGTATTTCCGAGGCCAACCAGCTGACAGCAGCGCTGACTACGCGCATCCTGGACAACGAAACCGGCGCCGAGCGGCTGCGCGCTGCTATCGGACAACGCTATTACTTCACCGAACAGCGCGTTGCGCTGCCGGGGGAGACGCCGCGAACGAACAAAGCAACCGATGTGCTGGCTGCACTGAGCGCGCAACTTGGAAGATCATGGGCGATCGATCTTGCCGCGCAATACGCCGCCGAGCGCAGTCAGTTCGTGCGCGCCACCGCCGGCACGCGATGGCAGCCGCGCCGTGCATCAGTACTGAGCGCTTATTACCGCTATCAGGCTGACGGAATCCGGCAAGTCGACATTTCGGGCCAATGGCCGTTGTCCAACAACTGGTACGCGGTGGGGCGCTTCAACTACTCGCTCGAAGACAAGCGTCTCATCGACACCGTTGCTGGATTTGAGTACCAGCAGGATTGCTGGTTGTTGCGCTTCGTCGTACAACGTTTCGCAACGACGGCACAAACGACCACGACCAACTTCTATCTGCAACTGGAACTGAACGGTTTGACAAGTGTCGGAACGAGCGCTGCCAGCATCTTGCAGCGTAATATTCCCGGCTACCAATTGTTGAACCCGGTACCTCGTCAACCGGGACGCTTTGACTACTATGAATGACTCATTTTTAATTTTGAGATTGATCGGGCTCGCATTACTGCTAGCAGCGGATGCAGCCACTGCGCAAGGCCCCCAGTCCACAGCGCCCGCGGCGGCCACAGCGCCTGCTGCGGCCGCGCGCCCCACCGCGCGTCCCGTTGACCGAATTGTCGCGGTCGTCAACGACGAAGTTGTTACGGCCAACGAATTGCGCACGCGCGCACGTTTGGCCGAAGTGCAACTGCGGCGCCAGAAAATACAGCCACCTTCCGCCGAGGTGCTCGAGCGTCAAGTGCTCGAGCGGATGATCGTCGATCGCGCGCAGCTGCAACTGGCGCGCGAAACCGGCGTTCGGGTCGACGACGCAACGGTGAACGCAACGCTCGGGCGGATCGCAGAATCCAACGGCTTGTCGGTGCAAACGCTGCGGCAGCGCCTCGAAACCGACGGCGTGTCGTTCACGCAGTTCCGCGACGATATCCGTCAGGACATTATCTTGAATCGGCTGCGCGAACGCGAGGTCGATTCACGCATCCAGATCTCGGACAGCGAGCTGGAAAATTTCATTGCGGCGCAGGCCGGCGTGGCGGCGGACTCCGAGGAAGTCAATCTCGCGCAAATTTTGTTGCGCGTTCCAGAAAACTCGGCAGGCGACCGTATCGACTCAACGCGCAAGCGCGCTGATGAGCTGATGCAACAAATCAAAACCGGTGCAGATTTCGCGCGCGTCGCCGCCAGCTTTTCGAATGCGCCCGAGGCTTTGCAGGGCGGCGAGCTCGGCTGGCGCAACCTCGACCGCCTTCCCACATTGTTTATCGATGCGATAAAGGGGCTTAAGTCTGGCGACGTGAGCCCGATTATCCGTAGCCCCAATGGTTTTCATATTCTGAAAGTGCTTGGCCGCCGCAATGGTGTCGAAGGCAAGCTTGCCACCGGCCCGGTACAGCAAACCCACGCCCGGCACATTCTGCTGCGAGTGTCCGACCTCAGCCCCGAACCAGAGGTCAAGCGCCGGCTCGAAGAGATGAAAACACGTGTCGACGCCGGACAGATCGAGTTCGGCACGTTGGCGCGCCTGCATTCGCTTGATCCGAGCGGCAGCCGGGGCGGCGATCTTGGCTGGCTGTATGCAGGCGACACCGTGCCGGAGTTTGAAAAAACGATGAACGCGCTCAAGGTCAATGAGATCAGCGTTCCAGTGCAATCGCCGTTCGGCTGGCACTTGATTCAAGTGCTCGAGCGCCGCACCGAGCAGGCATCGACTGATCGCGGCCGGCTGCAGGCGCGGCAGGCACTGCGCGACCGCAAGGCCGACGAGGCGTACCAGGACTGGATGCGGCAGTTGCGCGACAAGACGTATGTCGAATATCGCGATATCTAGGGCGCAGTCAAGAGACGCCGACCTGCTCGCGCACTTGTTGTGACCCCGCGGATTGCGATTACTACCGGTGAACCCGCCGGCATCGGGCCGGAGGTTTCGATTGCCGCCCTCGCTGCTGCCGGTGACGCGCAGATCACACTGATCGGCGACGAATCTTTACTTGCGGAGCGCGCGCAAATCACAGGCGCTGCGTGGCCGGCCAACGCGACCATTGCACACGTTGCGCTGCGCACGGCGGCGCTTGCAGGTCGGCGTGACTCGCGCAACGCGCATTACGTTCTGGCAACACTCGATCGCGCCATTACTGGGGCCCTGACCGGCGAATACGATGCGATCGTCACCGCGCCAGTGCAAAAGAGCGTGATCAACGACGCGCGCATTCCATTTACCGGACATACCGAATATTTCGCCAAGCGCACGGGAACGCCGCGCGTGGTAATGATGCTGGCCGGAGAAACGTCGCACGGGCCATTGCGCGTGGCGTTGGCTACGACTCACCTGCCACTTGCTGCGGTACCCGCGGCCTTGACCGTTGACGGCATCAGCGCGGTGCTCACAATCCTGTTCACCGAACTGAAATCGCGATTCGGCATCGAGAAGCCGCGCGTCGCCGTCACCGGTTTGAATCCGCACGCCGGCGAAGGCGGACACATCGGACGCGAAGATATCGACATCATCGCGCCCGCAATTGCCCTCTCTCGTGCGAAAGGGCATCTCGTCGATGGCCCTTTGCCTGCCGATACGGTATTCGTACCGTCAATCGTGCAGCGCTACGACGCGGTGCTTGCGATGTTTCATGATCAGGGATTGCCGGTGCTCAAGTACGCAACGTTCGGCCAAGGCGTCAACGTCACGCTCGGTTTGCCGTTCATTCGCACCTCGGTCGATCACGGCACGGCGCTCGACCTCGCCGGTAGCGGGCGTGCCGATGCCGGCAGCATGCGTGCAGCGTTGAGGCTCGCGATTGAACTGGCGCTCCGCCACTCGCGAGTCAAGCACGCTGCATGACAGAAGCCGATGCGCGGCATCAGGCGCCGCATCGTGCACGCAAGCGCTTCGGTCAACATTTTCTGCACGATCGCGGCGTCGTCGAGCACATCATTGATGCGATCGATCCGCGCCCCGGACAGTCGATCGTCGAAATCGGTCCGGGCCAGGCGGCACTGACCGGCGCCCTGATCGAGCGCGCCGGCCATATTCGAGCAATTGAAATCGATCGCGATCTCGCCGCAAGGCTGCGCCAGCGCTACGGCACGCAACAGCTGACGTTAATCGAGGCTGATGCGCTGACGCTCGAGTGGCCCGAGATGGCAGCGACCGCAGCCACACCGCTGCGCATCGTCGGCAACCTGCCCTACAACATCTCGACGCCCCTGCTCTTCTCATTGGCACCGATTGCCGAGCGCGTGATCGACCAGCATTTCATGTTGCAAAAAGAAGTAGTCGATCGCATGGTGGCGGCGCCCGGCGGCAAAGTTTATGGGCGGCTTTCGGTCATGCTGCAGTTTCGCTACCAAATGAGCAAACTGTTCGACATACCCAGCAGCGCGTTCTCACCTGCGCCGCAGGTGACATCGAGTCTTGTGAGAATGCAGCCGCGCACGCTTCTGGAATTACCCGAGATAGATGTGGAATCTTTCGCCCGGGTTGTGGCAGCGGCGTTCGGGCAACGGCGTAAAACGTTGCGCAATGCGCTGGCCGGGCTACTCAGCGCTGACAGAATCGAGCTGGCTGGCGTTGATCCACAACTGCGCGCAGAAGCGTTGCCGGTTGAACGCTTCGTAGCGCTTGCTGCTCAGCTGGCGTAGTGCTGCTCGCAACAGTGGCAAGTGGTTGAGCAAGCGGCCGATGATGCGGCTAAAACGAGATCTGACTGATCTCGACTCGCTTGATCTGATCGCGCGCTACTTCGTAACCTGGCAACAGCCGTGCCACTTCGCGCCAGAAGCGCGGGCTGTGATTCAGTTCGCGCAAATGAGCAAGCTCGTGCGCGATCACGTAATCGATAACCGGCACCGGAAAGTGCATCAGGCGCCAGCTAAGCCGGATGCGGCCGTCGTGTGAGCATGACCCCCACTGCGTGCGCGCCGACGACAGGCGCCAGCCGGCGAATCGAGCGTCAATCCGGTCGGCGAAATGTGCCAGGCGCTGCGCAAACAGGTCTTGTGCTTGCGCCTGCAGCCATCTTTGCAACGCGCGCGCAACGTGCACCTCGATTGCAGCATCAGATTGCTGCTCGTTCGAAAGCGCAAGCCTGATCTCGTTTGCAGCGTCATCAAAGATCGTTTCGGACTCGCCTGCAGTGGCGAGTATTCGCAGCCTTACCGCCCGGCCCAAATATCGCACCGTGCCCTGATCGACCAGACGCGGCGCATGGGCTCGTTGCTTCTCGTGCCAGTGTCGCCACTCGATTTGCTTGGTGCGAATCCATTGACCGTGGGCAAAGATCACCGCTTCAATCTCGCGCAGAGTGGCCGAGTGCGGTGCGCGAACGCTCAAGCCGTGCGCGTTGATCTGCAACCCGATCGTGCGCCGGCGCACGCGCTGCAAGCGATAATCAATGCTCTGGCTTCCCACCGCCACGCGCCGCAAGCTGATTAGCGCACGCTTATCGTCCGTGAACGTGGTTCGCAGTGAATCGAACGCCAGCAGCAACTGCTCGCTTAACGCCGGCAGTGCCCTGCGCAGCGCGTTTCTCAAGCCGCGCCCGCAGCAACATCTTGCGCGCCCGCACGGTTCGCGGCATACGGGGCACTGTACCGATGCGGCGCCAGTCGGCGCATTTCGGATTCGATCCACGCTTCGACCAGCGATGACACTTGCTCCGGACTTTTGTCTTTGGGGTCTATCGCGGGGCCAATCGAAACCGTAATTGTGCCGGGCGTTTTGATGAATCTGCCTTTGGGCCAGAGCTCGCCCGAGTTGACGGCGATCGGCACCGCAAGCGCCTTGGTGTGCACCGCGAGTCGCGCGCCACCGGTCTTGTAACGCCTGCTCGCGCCCGGTTTGGTGCGCGTGCCCTCCGGAAAAATTACGATCCACCAGCCGCGTGACAAGCGGTCTTTGCCCTGCTCGACCACCTGTTCAAACGCTTCCTGACCTTTGCTGCGATCGATGCTGATCATTTGTGTGGACGCAATGCCCCAACCGAAAAATGGCACCCAATTTATCTCGCGCTTGTATACGAACGCCACGTTGCGCGGCATTGAGCACTGCAGCCAGAAGGTTTCCCATGTCGATTGATGCTTGGGTAGCAGGATCGCAGGGCCGTCGGGCAGGTGCTGCCAGCCTTCGACCTTGTAGTTGATGCCGCAGATCACGCGCGCACCCCAGATCGCCATCGCGGTCCAGCGCGAACACAACCAGTAACGCGTGTGCACTGGAAACAACCAGCCGCTTAAAACAACGAATGACCACGGAGTGACGGTGACAAACAGGTAAATCAGGTAGACGAACGAGCGCAACCAGAGCATGCGCGATGCTAGCTGCTGAGCTTGGAGATATCGGCGACGCGATTCATCGTCATACGCAGCGCCGCTAAAAGCCCAAGCCGATTAGCCCGCAATTTTTTGTCCTCGACGTTGACCATCACTTCGTCAAAGAAACGATCGACCGGCAGCTTCAGCGGCGCGAGCGATTTCAACATCGCGGAGTAATCACCCAGGGCATACAGCTGCTCGGCCCACGGACGTACGGCGTGGTATGCCTCGCCAAGCGAAAGTTCGGCGGGTTCCAGCAACAGCGCTCGCTCAAAGACGATCGGCACGTCGTCGGCCTTCTTCAAAATGTTGGCGATCCGCTTGTTGGCTGCAGCCAGACTCTCGGCCTCGGGCAACGCCATGAACGCGCGCACTGCTTCGAGTTGCTGAGGGACCTGGTCAATCCGGGCCGGCCGCAAGGCCATGACCGCATCGATCTGCTGCACCGAATAACCGATATCACGCAACAAGCCACGCAGGCGTTCGTACAAGAATTCGGTCAACTCCAGGTCGCGATTCTCAAACGCCGCGACGGCGGCGAACGCCTGGTTCGCAATATTCAGCAATCGGTCGAGCGGCAACGCGAGTCGCTTCTCGATCAGGATGCGCACAACACCGAGCGCATGCCGCCGCAGTGCGTACGGGTCTCTTTCGCCGGTAGGCTTCTCGCCGGCGCCGAACAAGCCGACCAGGGTCTCGAGCTTTTCAGCGAGCGCAACACATGCACCAACAGTGCTATCGGGTAACGCGTCGCCGGCAAAGCGCGGACGATAATGCTCGCGAATCGCGCGCGATACTTCCAACGCCTCGCCGTCATGCTGCGCGTAATACTCACCCATTACGCCCTGCAACTCAGGAAACTCGCCGACCATTAAAGTGCGCAGATCGGCCTTGGCCAGACGCGCAGCACGCTCGACCAGGACCGCATCGACGCGAAGGTCATTCGCAATCGCCACCGCGATGGCAGCAATGCGATCGACACGCTGTAGCTGCGAACCCAGTTTGCCGTGATAGACGACGCTCGCCAACCCGGCGACGCGGTCCTCCAATTTCACCTTTCGATCCTGCTCGTAAAAAAACTTGGCGTCAGCGAGCCGCGCACGCACCACGCGCGCATTGCCCGCGCGTATAGCAGCGCCGCCATCGGTGGCCTTGATGTTTGAAACCAAAAGAAAGCGATCGCTAAGCTGGCCAGCTGAATCGGTCAGTGCAAAGTATTTTTGATTCTGCTGCATCGTCAGCAGCAAACACTCCGGCGGCACGGCGAGATACTCGGATTCGAAAGTCGAGTCATAGACCACCGGCCATTCAACCAGCGCCGTAACTTCATCGAGCAATTCGTCCGGCATTATTGGCTGCGCATCATGGCGGGCCGCTTCGGCGCGTAGCAGCGACTCAATCTGGACGCGCCGCTCGCCAAAGGATGCAACCACATAACCTTCTTCCAGCAATTGCTCAGCGTAGTTATCGGCCGAGAGCACCGTCAAGATGCCCGGCGCCAAGAATCGATGCCCATAGGTCTTGGTGCCGGCCTGCAGACCGAGCGCGTGCACCGGCACCACCGCGTGCCCGTGCATCGCGATCAAGCGATGCGCCGGCCTGACAAACCTGGCGGTCGTCACGCCGTCAGCCAGCTGGTAGCTCATCAACTTCGGAATCGGCAGCGCAGCGATCGAGCTTTCAAGCACCGGTTGCAAGGCCGTCACGAGCAATTCGCCCGCCCTCTGCCCTTCATACACCAGCACTTCCTGTTTGCCATCGCTTTCGCGCTGCAGCTTCTTGACGTCGACTCCAGCGTTCAGCGCGGCGAGCTTTTTCAATAACGCTGGCGTTGCATTGCCCGAAGCATCGAGCCCGATTGCCACGGGCAATAGCTTCTGGCGGAACGGTGTGTCAGTCGACCGCTTGGCAACGTGTGTCAAATGAACCGCCAATCGGCGCGGTGATGCATAAACCGTGGTCACACTGTCAGGCGGCACAAACCTGCGCGCCCTCAACCCGTTTTCAATCCCGCTCGCGAACGCTTCGGACAAACTTCTGAGCGCCTTCGGCGGCAGCTCTTCGGTATGAATTTCGACGAGCAGCGAAGCGCTCACGCGGTTTCCGGCACGGCGGTCTCAGTCAACATCGGAAACCCAAGACGCTCACGCGACTCGAGGTAGCTCGCCGCCACTGCCCGCGACAACGCCCGGATGCGCGCGATATATGCAGCGCGCTCCGTTACGCTGATGGCGCCGCGCGCGTCGAGCAGATTAAAGGCATGGCCGCATTTCAAAACCATCTCGTACGCCGGCAGAGCGAGCTGTTCGCCCATCAGCCGCTGCGCTTCGTTTTCGAACAGATCAAATTCAGCCAGCAGCACTCGCGGATCGCTTGCCTCGAAGTTAAAGCGGCTCTGCTCAACCTCGTTCTGAAGAAACACGTCGCCGTAACTTAGCCGCCTTTCGACGCCGCGATCGCGCCAGTTCGCGTACGTAAGGTCGAACACGTTATCTACGCTCTGCAGATACATCGCCAGCCGCTCGATCCCGTAAGTGATCTCGCCGGTGATCGGTTTGCACTCGAGCCCACCCACCTGCTGAAAGTAGGTGAACTGCGTGATCTCCATGCCGTTCATCCACACTTCCCAGCCGAGCCCCCACGCACCAAGCGTCGGGTTCTCCCAGTTGTCTTCGACAAAACGAATATCGTTTTTGAGAGCGTCGATGCCGAGCGCGGCGAGCGAGCCGAGGTAAAGATCGAGGATTTCAGGGGGCGATGGTTTCAACACCACCTGGTATTGATAATAGTGCTGCAACCGGTTCGGGTTTTCGCCGTAACGGCCGTCCTTCGGGCGACGTGACGGTTGCACGTAAGCGGCGCGCCACGGCTCCGGCCCGATCGCGCGCAGAAAAGTCGCCGGATGCGACGTTCCGGCACCAACTTCCAGATCGATCGGCTGCAGCAGCGCACACCCCTGATCGCTCCAGTATTTTTGCAACCGTAAGATTGTTTCCTGGAAAGTAAGCATGGCCAGCGGATTGTACGTATCAGTGATCCGGAATCGCGCGCCGCCGCATCGACAGCGCGCACAAGAGCAGCAACGCCGCCAGCGCTAATGCAGGCCAATTGCCGTAACGGATGAAAGGTGTGATCCCTTCGTAGCCAAGCACGCGTGCCTCTAGCGCGCCGCTGGTCAGGTAAGGCAGTTGCGCAACGACATCGCCACGCGCATCGATGATCGCAGTAGCACCGGTGTTGGTGGCGCGCAGCATCGGATGCTGTGTTTCAAGCACCCGCATGCGCGAGATTTGCAGATGCTGCGGGAGCGCCAGCGAATCATTGAACCATGCGAGGTTCGAGATGTTCAACAGCAGCGTCGGCGCCGCCCCGCCCGTGTGCCAGGCCTCGATGATTTCTGCGCCGAACAAGTCCTCGTAACAGATGTTTAGCGCGACCTGCTGACCGGCCAGCTCGATCGGCTGCGCCGAGCTGCCACGCTGCTGATCACCAATCGGCATCTTCATCAAGTCGACAAACCAGCGAAATCCCGGCGGAATGAATTCGCCGAACGGCACCAGATGGCGTTTGCTGTAGCGGCGTAGGGGCGTCTCCAGCGACGTGTCGGCCGACGCCGGCTCGGGTGCGTACGCCACGGCGCTGTTGAAGTAGTAGCCGCGCGGCTCTTCCAAAAAAATCCCGAAGATCACTGCGGTTTGGTGAGAGCGGGCAAAGTCACGAAACGCTTGCAGATAGATTGGCGGTACCAGTCGCATCGGCACCGGAAAAATCGATTCTGGCATCGCCACCAGATCCACCCGCGCACCCTGCATCAACGCCCAGTGCGCGTCGAACGCGCGCGCGATTCCGTTGGGTTCGAACTTGAGATTCTGCGGCACGTTCGCCTGCACCAATCGAACGTTGATCGGCGCGCCCTTCGGTTGCGTCCATAAATGCGTGCGCGCCAGCGATCCACCGCCGATGACGACGATGAACATTGCCGCGATCCAGGCGTAACGGCGCATGTTGCTTCGACTTGCGTGCAATGCAAGCAGCGCCAGCGCGCCGGCCAGCAGCGCAGCCATCAAGGTCACGCCGTACACGCCAGCCAAGGGCGCCCATCCCGCCAATGGACCATCGGTGTGCGCGTACCCGGACGCCAGCCACGGAAAGCCGGTGAAAACGGTGCCTCGCAGCCACTCGGAAATCATCCACAGCGCCGGCGTACCAATCGCCAATTGCAAGCCTGGGTGAGGGAAAAGTTTGTGCGCCAAACCGAGCGCAAGCGCCGGATACAGAGACAGATAGGCGCAAAAAGCCGCAGTGGCGGCACCGGCCAGCGCTGCCGGCATCCCGCCGTAGACGTGCATGCTCACGTAGACCCAAGAGATGCCGACGCCGAACCAGCCCATCGCAAAAGCAAAACCGAGCCACGCAGCATTCAGTGCTGATGTCGCGCGCGTGCTCAGTGCAAACAATGAGGCGAGTGCGAGCAGCTGAAGCATCGGCAAATGCCACGGCGCGAACGCAACGGCGTGCAGCGCGCCCGCCAGTAATGCTAAAAACGCATGCAACAGCAATCGGCGACGTGGTTTCATCTCGAATCAGACAAGGCGGCACGCGATTGTGCCGCGTGCCGCGCGTCACCGTTGCTGCGGACTAAGCTGGATGTTGTTGCTCGTCGGAAGTGGCGAACTCCTCGACCACCGTTTTCTTTTCCAGGCGCGTCACTGCAAACATCAGAGGGCGGCGCGCATCAGCGCGCAACACTTCAAAGCGGAGATCGTCGAGTACCAGTGCATCTCCGCGCTTTGGCACGCGTCCGAACTGCTCGGTCAGCAGACCGCCGATGGTGTCGAATGAAGCATCCGACAGCGACGTTCCGAAACTTGTGTTGAATTGCTCGATCTCGGTCAGCGCCCTGACCCGATAGCGGCCGTCGGCTTCCGCGACGATCGCATCGTCACCCTCTTCCTGGTCGTATTCGTCTTCGATCTCGCCGACAATCTGCTCAAGCACGTCTTCGATCGTGATCAATCCGGCCACGCCGCCATACTCATCGACCACCATCGCCATGTGATTGCGATACACGCGAAAATCGCGAAGTAGTACGTTCAACGGCTTGCTCTCGGGAATGAACACGGCCGGGCGCAAGCTGGCGCGTAGATCAAAATCGCCGTCGGCGTAGTAACGCAGCACGTCTTTGGCGAGAAGGATGCCGATCACCTGGTCGCGAGTGCCTTCGACTACCGGGAAGCGCGAATGCGCGGTGGCTATGACGAACGGGATCCAGCGTTCGGGCGGATCGGAAATATCGATCACGTCCATCTGTGAGCGCGGAATCATCAAGTCGCGCGCACGCAATTCTGAAACCTGCAGCACGCCTTCGATCATCGACAGCGCATCGGCGTCGAGCAAATCGCGTTCGTGGGCATCGTGCAGCGCCTGAAGCAGCTCTTCGCGATTTTCCGGCTCACGGAAAATAAACGCGGTCAGGCGTTCGAGCA
>JACCZX010000129.1 GCA_013695705.1 Burkholderiaceae bacterium
AAGTCGCGGGCCGCGCCGGTCGTGCGGGGTTGCCGAGCCGCGTACTGGTGCAAACGAAGTTTCCGGCGCATCCGCTGTTCGCGGCTCTGGCGCGCCATGATTACGCGCAGTTTGCCGAGGCTCAATTGGCTGAGCGTGCGGCAGCGCGCATGCCACCGACGACACACCAGGCGCTGCTGACGGCGGAAGCGCGCACTATGAATGCAGCACTCCAATTCTTGCGCAGCGCGTGCGCCGCTGCGCTGCCGTCGGAATTTCGTTACCCCGGCGATGTTCGGTTGTTCGACCCGGTGCCGATGCCATTGCAGCGGCTGGCCGGAGTCTCGCGCGCGCAATTGTTGGTCGAAGCCGATCAGCGCTCTCAACTACACGCGTTTCTCGGTGCATGGCTCGCGACTCTGCGCGCGCAACGCACGGCGGTGCGCTGGAAAATCGAAGTCGATCCGCTGGAACTCTAGCGCCAGCCCCCTGCGCAGACTTACCTGACTGCGGCCACCATGTATTCGACGGCAGCGCGTAGCTCTGCGTCGCTGGCGGTAGGGACACTGCCTTTCGGCGGCATCGCGCCCTTGCCTTTAATGACCGACGCGGTCAGCGCATCGATGCCGAGAGGCAGACGGGCCGACCAGCCTGCTTTGTCGCCGAGCCGCGGAGCACCGGCGACGCCGGTGGCGTGGCATACATTGCATCCGGCCGCGAAAACCTTGGCGCCATCGAGCTTGGCGACGGTAGCCGCTCCTTTTGCCGCGGCAACAGGAGGTATGGAGAATGTCGCCGAAGAAGCCATCGCCAGTGGGGCCGCCGGACTCGGCACCGAGCCAGTGGCTGCCGACGCGCTTACGGCAGGCGCAGCGGGCTCCTTGAACTTGCCGCCCACTTGATTGCCCATGAACGCCACAGCTCGGGCTACTTCGATCGAATCAAGATTCATGTTGCCGCCCTTCGGGGGCATCGCCTTGAATCCTTCAACGGCATGCTTCACCAGCAGGTCGAACCCTTGCCTGAGCCGCGGCGCCCAAGCAGCGGCATCGCCGGTGCGCGGTGCGCCTGCAATGCCGGCCGCGTGGCACGCGCTGCAGGCGGCGGTGTAGACGGCCTCACCCGTTTGCAAAGTCTTGCCCCCGCTGGTGTCAGCGACCACGACGACACCGACCCGGCGCATGCGATCGGCAACCGACTGCTCGGTCATCGCGTCGGAGCCCGCGACACCACTCGAAGCGCTGCGAACGACGTACGTCGCAAGCAGGATGATCAGGATCACCGGCACTACGAACGCCAATATGATGACCGTCAACAGTTGACGCGGTGTTTTGATCAGTGAATTGCCGTGGTCCGACATCAGGTGCTCCAGTGCGAGGCGCGAAATTATAACGGCGCCGTCGCGTACCGGCCGCGAGCTTCCGCAGCGCCGCGATTCGATGAAAACTCGCTACCATTGACCGCCTATCCGCGCCCGTAGCTCAGCTGGATAGAGTACTGGCCTCCGAAGCCAGGGGTCGTGGGTTCGAATCCCGCCGGGCGCGCCAGAATTGCACGACAGGTTCAGCTATTGACATGGCTCGCGCACCGACTCCTGCCAACATCACGCTGCACTCCGCGTCGCGCGTGCTCGAAATCGAGTACGACGATGGCCGCAGTTTCAAACTTCCATTTGAATTCATGCGCGTGCATTCACCGTCAGCCGAAGTGCGTGGGCATGGTCCCGGGCAGGCAACTTTGCAGGCAGGCAAGCGCGACGTTGCGATCACGGAGTTGCAGCCGATCGGCCACTACGCGGTGCAGCCACTTTTCTCCGACGGACACTCGAGCGGGATTTATTCGTGGGAGTACCTGTACGACCTGGGAGCGAATCAGAGTCGGCTGTGGGACGAATATCTGGCGCAACTAGAAGCGGCCGGAGCTAGCCGCGATCCGAAAGCGCCCTCGAACGTTGCAGTGCCCAGCCAGACCGGCGGCTGCGGTCATCATGGGTAGCAAAACGTCGACACATTTCGGTTTCACCGAAGTCGACGAGGCTGAAAAAGCGCAGCGCGTCGCCGGAGTGTTCGACTCGGTCGCGCCGAACTACGATCTGATGAACGACGTGATGTCAGGTGGATTGCATCGCCTATGGAAGGCATTCGCGGTGCGCCAGGCCAATGTGCGCGCGGGCATGAAGGTGCTCGATATCGCTGGCGGAACGGGCGACCTCGCCGGCGCGTTTGCAAAACAGGCGGGGGCCACCGGCGAAGTTTGGTTGACCGACGTCAATGCCTCGATGCTGGCGCAGGGGCGTGACAACATGCTCGACCGCGGCCTGATGATTCCGCTGGCCCAGTGTGATGCTGAACGCCTGCCCTTTTCTTCTGGTTATTTCGACATTGCTACGGTGGCTTTTGGCCTGCGCAACATGACGCGCAAGGACGTTGCACTGGCCGACATGCAACGCGTGCTAAAACCGGGCGGGCGACTGCTGGTTCTTGAATTTTCTCGTGTGTGGGCCGCAATCGCCCCCATATACGATGCTTATTCGTTCAACGTGTTGCCTTGGCTGGGAGAGAAGATTGCTGGTGACGCCGAGAGTTATCGATATTTGGCGGAATCGGTACGAATGCATCCGCCACAGGACGAACTTGCCGAAATGATGGAACATGCAGGCTTCGACAGCGTCCAATGGTTCAATCTGACCGCCGGCGTTTGCGCGTTGCACGTCGGCACGAAATACTAAGTGGTTGTGGAGGTCACATGAAATCAATGTTGATGGGCAAAATCGTGACGGCACTCATTCTGGGTGTCGTTGCCGCAACTTTCTCTTTTGACGCCGACGCGCAGCGACGCTTTGGTGGCGGCAAGAATCTCGGTCGGCAGTCGGCGCCGGTACAGCAGCGTCAGGCCACGCCGCCGGCACAGCAGACGCCGCAGGCCGGCAACCAGCAGCAGACGCCCGCCGCCGCTGCTGCGCAGCGTCCTGGTGCAGCGGCCGCAGCAGCGCCGCGCAGCCCGTGGCGAGGTGCCTTGATGGGTCTAGCCGCCGGACTGGGCCTGGCCGCGCTTGCTTCCTATCTTGGGTTCGGTGAAGCGCTGACGATGTTCCTGACGGTACTTCTGGTAGGCATGGTGTTATTGACCATTGCAGGCTTCGTGCTGCGTCGCATGCGCGGCGGCACGCCGCAGCCAGCTTATGGCGGGGGTGGAGCGGGAACAACCACGGCGCGCTCTCGTACGGCGCCTGACAGCCGCAATGATGTCGGTTACGAAAGTGCGCCGATGCCATCACAGCGCAACACGCTGTCTCACGCGATGCCTGGATCACGACCGGGTTCTGCGATGGAACATTTCGCGCGCGGTGGTGCAGTTGCTGGTGGCACAGGTGCCGGCGGCGAAGCGTGGGGCGTACCGGCGGGCTTCGACAGCGCCGGATTTCTTACCGCTGCGAAGGCCAATTATTCCAAGCTACAGCAGGCGTGGGACAGCGGCGACCTTGCTGAGTTGTCGGAATTCACCAGCAATGACATGTTCATCGCGCTTACTCATGAGCTGCGTTCGCGCGGCGCTAAGTCGACCACCGAGATAGTCTCTCTCGACGCTGAACTGCTCGGCATTGAGTCCGCTGCCAGCGAACATATTGCGAGCGTGAAGTTCGACGGCACGCTGCGCGTCGACGGTGAGACCGAGCGGGTTTCAGAAGTCTGGAACCTTGCCAAGCCGGTGCGTGGCGGCGGCTGGGTACTCGCGGGCATTCAACAGCTCGCGTAACGGTGCGATAGTTTTAAGAGGGCGCTTCGGCGCCCTCTTTCACATTGATCCGATGATCGATCAACTCGCAAACTCCGCTGCCATCGCATTGCTCAATCGCATGTTGACGCGCGAGAATTGGGCGTGCGAGAAACTTGCACCGTATGCCGGTCGCGTTGCTCGCTTTGACGCCGCACCGTTCGCAGTAACGCTGAAGGTCCGCGCCGACGGTACGTTCGAAGCTGCGGGTTCCGAGGTGGCCGCGGTGACGATCGGCGTCGCGCTGTCCTCTTTGCCACTCGCCATGTTCGACCCGCAAGCTGCGATGAAGGATGTTCGCCTCACGGGCGATGCCGAGTTTGCGCAGGCATTGGCATTCGTGTTGCAAAACCTGCGCCCCGAGCCCGAAGAAGAGTTGTCCCGCTTCATGGGAGACGCGGTGGCGCAGCGCGTGGTTGGCTTTTTGCGGGCAAGCGCCTCGCAGTGGAAGCAGATCGCCGAAAGCATGCTCGATAACACGGCTCACTATGTAGTGGCCGAAAATCCGCTGGTCGTTGGTCGTGACGAGCTGACAACGTTCGGCGAAGAGGTCAATCACCTCCGCGACGCCGTGGCGCGCGCGGAAAAGCGTATAGAACTACTGGCGCGTCCGTAGCGCGCAGCGCGCGCAGGCAACCTACAATCGCCGCCCATGCGGCTCCTGCGCTTGTTTCGCATTCTCGCGGTTGTCTGGCGCTATCGGCTCGACGAGATCGTCGTTGCCAGTTTGAAAAACGCGGCGCTGGTGCGGTTGGTCGACTGGACCAGTTTCGGCGCGCCGCGCGAACCGCGTGGCGTGCGGCTACGCCGCGCGCTCGAAGATCTCGGCCCGATCTTCGTCAAGTTCGGCCAGGTGCTGTCGACGCGCCGTGATCTGCTGCCGCCTGACATGGCCGATGAGCTGGCGTACCTGCAGGACCGCGTTCCGCCGTTTGATTCAGATGTAGCGATGCGCGAAATCGAGCGCGGACTACGCCGTCCTATCAGCGAAGTGTTTTCGACGTTCGAACGAGATCCGGTTGCATCGGCCTCGATTGCTCAAGTGCATTTCGCGGTTTTGAAAGATGGTGCGCACGCGGGCCAGCAAGTAGCGGTGAAAGTGTTGCGCCCCGACATGCTGCAGGCGATTGAGAAAGACCTGTCGCTGCTCGACCTCGGCGCTGGTTTGATTGAGAAACTATGGCGCGACGGCAAGCGCTTGCGCCCGCGCGCGATCGTCGCCGAATTCGACCGATACCTGCACGACGAGCTCGACCTGATGCGCGAAGCGGCCAACGCGTCGCAGCTTCGCCGCAACTTTGCCGGCTCGCCGCTGTTCGTCGTTCCCGAGATGTATTTCAATTACTGCAGCGACAACGTGCTGGTGATGCAGCGCATGACGGGCATTCCGATCAGCCGCATCGACCGCCTGAACGAAGCCGGCATCGACATCAAGAAATTATCGCGCGATGGTGTGACGATTTTCTTCATGCAGGTATTCGACCACGCGTTTTTTCATGCCGACATGCATCCCGGCAACATTCTGGTCGGGACCGAGGGCGACCAGTTCAACAAGTACATCGGGCTCGACTTCGGCATCGTCGGCACGTTGAGCGAAAGCGACAAGAACTACCTGGCGCAAAATTTCCTGGCGTTTTTTCAGCACGATTACAAGCGCGTCGCCGAGCTGCACATCGAATCGGGCTGGGTGCCCGGAGATACGCGCGTTGACCAGCTGGAGGACGCGGTACGGGCGTGCTGCGAGCCGGTATTCGACAAGCCGCTGAAAGACATTTCGCTAGGACAGGTGTTGCTGCGGTTGTTTCAGGCGTCGCAGCGGTTCAACGTCACGGTGCAGCCGCAGCTGGTGCTGCTGCAAAAGACGCTGCTCAACGTCGAGGGTCTCGGCCGCCAGCTCGATCCCGAGCTCGATCTGTGGAAAACCGCCAAACCGTTTCTCGAGCGCTGGATGGAAGATCAGATCGGCTGGCGCGGCCTGGAAGCAAGGCTGAAGCGCGAAGCGATGCAGTGGACGTATCTTCTGCCCCAACTGCCGCGCCTGATGCACGCGGCGCTGACACGCCATCACGATGCAGACCGGCTGATCGACGAAGTGCGGATGCTGCGCCGCGAACAGCGCGTGACGAACCTCTGGTACGCCACCGCGACCGTACTGTTGATGATCGTCGTCGCGCTGACAGGTTGGGCGATCTCGCGCGCCTGACTCCGTCTGCCTGTACCAGGCATGCGCGGCTTTGACCAAACTCACTTGCCGCTATTGTTCGATCTCTCATCGAGCTTCTGGCCAACTATGAAACCACACGCTGCCTGGATTCGTCTGACTCTGAGCACTGCGCTCGCGCTCGCGCTTGTCGCGTGCGGCAGTGGCGGTGATTCGGGCGGCGCGCCCGCCCCGGCTCCAGCGCCGCCGTCTGTCTCGCCGGCGACATGCACCGGCACCGAAGCGTTTTCAGCCATCGCTGACAGCAGCGTAATGGTCGGCAAGGCTGGCGGTGCGGTCCTCGCCGGATGCAACGGCGCCGTAAGCAACGTGCAATGGACGCAAACGTCCGGACCGATCGTGACGTTGCTTTCGGCCAAGACTCAGGTGATCAGTTTCGAGCCGCCGGCTGCAGGCGCCTATAGCTTCACGGTGGCATTTGTAGACGCGGGCGGCGCCGC
>JACCZX010000134.1 GCA_013695705.1 Burkholderiaceae bacterium
AGCGGGAAGCCTTCGACTTGTTCGGCGTCATGTTCTCCGGTCATCCGGACTTACGCCGCATCCTCACTGACTACGGCTTCATCGGCCATCCTTTTCGCAAGGACTTTCCGCTTTCCGGCAACGTCGAGATGCGCTACGACCCGGATCAAAAGCGCGTTATCTATCAACCGGTCACGATCGAGCCACGCGAGATCACACCGCGGGTGATTCGCGAAGAGCAGTACGGCGAAGAGTTAACCGAGCCGCACGAGACGAAGTAATGGCCGAGATTAGGAACTACACGCTCAACTTCGGTCCGCAGCACCCGGCGGCGCACGGAGTGCTGCGCCTGGTGCTCGAGCTCGACGGTGAAGTGATCGAGCGCGCCGACCCGCATATCGGGCTCTTGCATCGCGCGACCGAGAAACTCGCAGAAACGCGCACGTACCTGCAATCGGTGCCGTACATGGACCGGCTCGATTACGTCTCGATGATGTGCAACGAACACGCGTATGTGATGGCGATCGAGAAGCTGCTTGGCGTCGACGTGCCGATTCGTGCGCAGTACATCCGCGTGATGTTCGACGAGCTGACGCGATTGATGAATCACCTCCTGTGGATCGGCGCGCACGGGCTCGATGTCGGCGCGATGGCGGTGTTTCTGTATGCCTTCCGCGAGCGCGAAGATTTGATGGACATGTACGAGGCGGTATCGGGCGCGCGCATGCACGCCGCGTACTACCGCCCCGGCGGTGTTTATCGCGATCTGCCAGACGCGATGCCGCAGCATCAGAACACCAAGTACCGCAGCGAGCAGGACATCAAGCGCCTGAACGAAAACCGCGAGGGCTCATTGCTCGACTTCATCGAAAACTTCACCACCCGCTTTCCTAAGCACGTTGATGAATATGAAACGTTGCTGACTGACAATCGAATCTGGAAACAGCGGCTGGTCGGCATCGGTGTCGTATCGCCGGAGCGGGCGCTGCAGCTCGGCTTCACTGGGCCAATGCTGCGCGGCTCGGGAATCGAATGGGATTTGCGCCGCAAGCAGCCGTACGAGGTGTACGACAAACTCGATTTCGCGATTCCGATCGGTAAGAACGGCGATTGTTACGACCGCTATCTGGTACGCGTCGCCGAGATGCGCCAGAGCAACTTGATTATTCAGCAGTGCATTGCGTGGCTACGTGTGAATTCCGGGCCGGTGATGACCGACAACCACAAGGTAGCGCCGCCGTCGCGCGTTGACATGAAGTCGGGCATGGAAGACTTGATTCACCACTTCAAGCTTTTCACCGAAGGGTTTTATGTGCCGCCGGGTGAGGTGTACGCGGCCGTGGAGCACCCGAAGGGCGAGTTCGGCATCTACCTGATTTCCGACGGCGCTAACAAACCGTATCGCTTGAAGATTCGCGCTGCGGGTTTTCCGCATCTGCAATCGCTCGACGAGATGGCGCGCGGCCACATGATTGCCGACGCGGTAACGATTATTGGTACGCAGGACATTGTGTTTGGCGAGATCGATCGATAGAGAGGCGTTATGGGACATGGAGAGGCAGTTCTTGAGTTCCCCGCTTGGCTTGATGAGGTCTTACAGCGCTGGCAAGAAGTGACTTTTTATGACCAAACTGGCCTCATTGAAAAATCGTCCTATGGCATCGAGGTCCCGCCGCTGAAATGAGTGCAGTTGCGCAAGTCAAGTTACTGCTGTCGTCCGCCGCCTATCGCAAGATCGATCGCGAAACAGCGAAGTATCCGGCCGAACAACGGCGCTCGGCCGTGATGGCGGCGCTCGCCATCGCGCAGGACGAGCTCGGCTGGGTATCGCAAGAAGCAATCGAGGAAGTTGCTGAATACCTTCGCATGCCGCCGATCGCGGTGTATGAGGTCGCGACGTTCTACAGCATGTACAACATGAAGCCGTTGGGCCGTCACAAGATCACGCTGTGCACCAATTTGCCGTGCGCGTTATCGGGCGCGACGCGCGCCGCCGGGCACTTGAAGCGTCGGCTCGGCATCGGTTTCGGAGAAACAACCGGCGACGGGGCATTCACCCTCAAAGAAGGCGAGTGCCTTGGGACCTGCGGCGACGCGCCGGTGCTGCTTGTCGACAACAAGCGCATCGAAAGTTTCATGAGCAACGAAAAACTCGACGCGCTGCTTTCCGAGCTCAGCTTGGCGGCGCCATGAGCGCACAGACGTGCTTTCACGGCCGACACTTGAGCCCGATGATCCTGGCCGGGCTCGACGGCAACAACTGGCGGTTGAATGATTACAAGGAGCGCGGTGGTTACAAGGCGCTGCGCAAGGTTCTCGACGAAAAACTGACGCCCGATGCCGTCATTGCCGAGGTCAAGAAATCCGCATTGCGCGGGCGGGGCGGCGCCGGCTTTCCGACCGGGCTGAAATGGAGCTTCATGCCGCGTCAGTACGCGGGTCAGAAGTACCTGGTCTGCAATTCTGATGAAGGCGAACCCGGGACTTTCAAGGACCGCGACATCCTGCGTTACAACCCGCACATCGTCATCGAGGGGATGGCGATCGCGGCGTATGCCATGGGAATCTCGGTTGGCTACAACTACATTCACGGAGAAATCTGGGCCGAGTACGAGCGCTTCGAAGAGGCGCTCGATGAAGCGCGAGCCGCGGGCTTTCTGGGTCAGAACATTCTCGGCTCCGAGTATTCATTCGAGCTGCACGGTGTGCACGGCTATGGCGCGTACATCTGCGGCGAAGAAACAGCGCTACTTGAATCAATGGAAGGCAAGAAGGGAATGCCGCGCTTCAAGCCGCCGTTTCCTGCGAGCTATGGGCTGTACGGCAAGCCGACCACGATTAACAACACCGAAACCTTCGCCGCTGTCCCCTTCATCATCATTAACGGCGGCGACAAATTCCTGGAGATTGGTCGGCACAACAACGGCGGCACCAAGATCTTTTCGGTGTCGGGCGATGTCACATATCCCGGCAACTACGAAGTGCCGCTCGGAACACCGTTCGCGAACCTACTCGAACTGGCCGGCGGCATGCGCGACGGCAAGAAGATCAAGGGGGTGATTCCCGGCGGGTCGTCCATGCCGATCGTGCCCGGCGACGTGATGATGGCGACCGACATGGACTACGACTCGATCTCGAAAGCGGGCTCGATGCTGGGCTCGGGCGCGGTGATCGTGATGGACGAGACGCGTTGCATGGTTCGCTGCGCCGAACGGCTCGCGTATTTCTATTTCGAGGAGAGCTGCGGCCAGTGCACGCCGTGCCGCGAAGGCACTGGGTGGCTGTATCGGATCATTCATCGTATCGAGCACGGCGAAGGGCGCAGCGAAGATCTCGATTTGCTCAATTCGCTGGCCGACAATATTCAAGGACGAACGATTTGTGCGCTAGGTGACGCTGCTGCAATGCCGGTTCGCGCGTTCGTCAAGCACTACCGGTCCGAGTTCGAGCATCACATCGAACATCGCCATTGCCAGGTTGCGGAGTACGTGTGATCGAAGTCGAAATCGACGGCCGGAAAGTCGAGGTGCCTGAGGGGACCATGTTGATGGATGCGGCGAGCCGTCTCGGCATCTATGTTCCGCACTTTTGCTACCACAAGAAGCTGACAATCGCGGCCAATTGCCGCATGTGCCTGGTCGAGGTGGAAAAGGCGCCGAAGCCGCTGCCCGCATGCGCGACCCCGGTGACCAAGGGAATGATTGCTCGCACTCAATCGACCTACGCGAAGCAGGCGCAGCGCTCGGTGATGGAGTTTCTGCTGATCAATCACCCGCTCGATTGCCCGATTTGCGATCAGGGAGGCGAGTGCCAACTGCAGGATCTGGCGGTCGGCTACGGCGGCTCGGCGAGCCGCTATGCCGAGCCTAAGCGCGTGGTGTTTCACAAAAGCATGGGCCCGCTCATTTCCGCGGAGGAGATGACGCGCTGCATTCACTGCACGCGCTGCGTGCGTTTCGGCGTGGAGGTTGCCGGAGTGATGGAGCTCGGCATGGCGGGCCGCAGCGAGCACGCGGAAATTTTAAGTTTCGTCGGCAGCTCGGTCGATTCTGAACTGTCGGGCAACATGATTGACTTGTGCCCAGTCGGTGCGTTGACCAGCAAGCCGTTTCGCTATGAGGCGCGCGCTTGGGAATTGTCGCGCCGCAAGTCGATCAGTCCGCACGATTCAATAGGCTCGAATTTAATTGTGCAGGTAAAGAACAACGCCGTCATGCGCGTGTTGCCGCTCGAGAACGAGGCGGTTAACGAGTGCTGGCTGTCCGATCGTGATCGATTTTCATACGAGGGCTTGAATGCGCCCGATCGTCTGCTGCGGCCGATGCTAAAGCAGGGTGGGCAATGGAGCGAGGTCGACTGGAGCGTTGCGCTTGAATACGTGGCGCACTCGCTCACACAGGTGCAAGCTGAACACGGCGCCAGCGCGATCGGTGCTCTCGCGTCGCCGATGAGCACTCTAGAAGAACTTCACCTTATTGCGAAGCTGATGCGTGCCATCGGCTCGGACAATATCGATTGCCGCCTGCGCGAATCCGACTTCTCGGCGGACGGGCAGGGCGGGAGAACGCCTTGGCTCGGCATGCATATCGCCGACATCAATGCGTTGAACAGCGTGTTGTTGATCGGCTCATTTATACGCAAGGATCAACCGCTGATATCTACGCGGCTGCGTGCGGCAACCAAGCGCGGTTGCAAGATCAATGTGTTGCACGCGGTTGATACCGATCTGTTGATGCCTGTAGCGAATAAGGTCATCGTTCGGCCCAGTGCGTGGGTCGACGCTTTGACGCAGATCGGCGCTGCGGTCGGCAGCGCACGCGGAGATCGTGCGCCGATCGACGGCGTCGAAGTGAGCGAGTCAGCGGAGGCAATTGCCACGTCGCTGATGTCAGGCGAACGCAAGGCGATATTGCTTGGCAACGCGGCGCTTCAACATCCGCAAGCAACACAGATAAGTGCGTGGGCGCAGCGGATTGCGCGCGCGACAGGGGCGGTGGTTGGTAAGTTGACGGACGGCGCCAACACGGTCGGTGGTCACGTGGTCGGCGCCCGGCCGTTGCGCGGCGGTTTGAACGCGCGCACGATGATCGAGCAGCCGCGCAAAGCGTACTTGTTGTGGAACCTCGAACCGGAGTACGACACCGCAGACCCGTCCGCCACGTCGCGCGCGCTGAAAACGGCCGACACGGTGATTGCGTTTTCCGTTTACCGCAACGGCGCACTTGATTACGCGGACGTGATTTTGCCGATTACGCCGTTTACCGAAACGGCCGGCACGTTTATCAGCTGCGAGGGCAGAGTGCAAAGTTTCAACGGCACGGTGCGCCCGGCGGGCGAGGCGCGGCCGGGGTGGAAAGTGTTGCGCGTGCTGGGAAACTTGCTCGGTATCGAGGGCTTCGAGTACGAGACATCGGACCAAGTCCGCATCGAGGCCGTGCCGGCTGACCTCGTGTCGAAGTTTTTGAACGAGACAGATATTTTGCCGATCAAGCCACAGAGTGCACTTAACGTTACTGAAAGAATCGCAGACATACCAATTCACTTCAGCGACTCGATCGTGCGGCGCTCGCCGCCGCTGCAGGCCACGCGTGACGCCACGCCGCCGAAGGCACGCGCCAATGCACGGACTCTCCAAACGTTCAATGTTACCGACGGCGACAAGGCGCGCGTGAGGCAGGGTGACGCCACCGCTTTGCTCGAAGTGGCGCTCGACGAGAAAGTAGCGGACGGCGTGGTCCACGTTTCTGCTGCGCATGAGTCGACGGCCGCACTTGGACCGATGTTCGGCCCAATTACGCTGGAGCGCGCGTGATGGACGCCATCACTACCTTCGGGAGTCAGACGCTGGGGCCGGCGTGGCCGGTCGTGTGGTCGCTCGCCAAGATCATGGCGATCGTGTTGCCGATACTCGGTTTCGTGGCCTACCTGACGCTGTGGGAGCGGCGGCTGATTGGATGGTTTCATATTCGTGTCGGCCCCAATCGCGTAGGTCCGCTCGGTCTGCTGCAGCCGATTGCCGACGCATTCAAGTTGATCACCAAGGAAATAATCACGCCCTCACAGGCGGACAAGTGGTTATTTTTTCTGGCGCCGGTCGTCATCCTAATGCCCGCATTGGCTGCGTGGGCGGTGATTCCATTCGGGCCCGGCGTCGTGTTGGCCGACATCAACGCCGGCTTGCTATACGTAATGGCAATCACGTCGGTCGGTGTCTACGGCGTAATCATTGCGGGCTGGGCGTCGAACTCGAAGTATGCGTTTCTGGGCGCGATGCGCGCTGCGGCGCAGATGGTGAGTTATGAGATCGGAATGGGCTTCGTGCTGGTTACCGTCCTGATGGTTGCCGGCACCTTGAATATGACGCAGATCGTGCTCAGCCAGAATACCGGCACGTTTGCCGCGATGGGACTGAATTTCCTTTCGTGGAACTGGCTGCCGCTATTGCCGCTGTTCGTGATCTACGTTGTTTCGAGCATCGCCGAGACCAATCGCCACCCGTTCGACGTGGTCGAGGGCGAATCGGAAATCGTCGCCGGCCACATGGTCGAATACTCGGGCATGAGCTTCGCAATATTTTTTCTAGCCGAATACGCCAACATGATTTTGCTGTCGGCCGTGGCGACGATCATGTTTCTCGGCGGGTGGGCGGCGCCGATCGACCTCGGGCGCATGCTTGGCTTCGAGGTACCCGTCTGGGCGGTTGCGCTATCGGGCTGGTTCTGGCTTTTCGTCAAAGTCTTTTTCGTCGTCTCGCTGTTCATCTGGTTTCGCGCATCGTTTCCGCGCTACCGCTATGACCAGATCATGCGGCTGGGCTGGAAGATTTTCATTCCGCTGACATTGGTGTGGCTGGTCGTGATCGCGGTGTGGATGCAGACACCTTGGAACATCTGGAGTAAGTAGTGGGCGCCGTCCGGGAATTTTTTGATAGTTTGTTGTTGCGAGAGCTCGTCAAGGGACTTGCATTGACCGGCCGTTACGCATTCGCGCGCAAGATCACGATTCAATATCCGGAAGAAAAAACCCCGATGTCGCCGCGCTTCCGCGGACTTCACGCGCTGCGTCGGTATCCAAATGGCGAGGAGCGTTGCATCGCGTGCAAGCTGTGCGAGGCGGTGTGCCCGGCATTGGCCATCACTATCGAATCTGATCAGCGCGAGGACGGGACTCGTCGTACGACTCGCTACGACATTGACCTGACCAAGTGCATCTTCTGCGGCTTGTGTGAGGAAAGCTGTCCGGTCGATTCGATCGTCGAGACGCATATTCTCGAATACCACGGCGAGCAGCGTGGAGATCTGAACTACACAAAGCCGATGCTGCTAGCGATCGGCGATCGCTACGAAAAAGAGATCGCAGCGGCGCGTGCGGCCGACGCACAGTATCGCTGAGCAGACGTTCGATGGACGCCCAATCAATATTGTTTCTGATCTTTTCCGGTGTATTGCTGCTGGCGGCGCTGCGTGTAGTCACTGCTCGTAACCCTGTCCATGCAGTGTTGTTTTTGGTGCTGGCTTTCTTTTCGGCGGCCGCACTTTGGATTCTGCTGCGTGCTGAATTCCTGGCGATCGCTTTGGTGCTGGTCTACGTTGGCGCAGTAATGGTGCTGTTCTTGTTCGTCGTGATGATGCTCGACATCAACATCGACAAGCTGCGGCAGGGTTTCTGGCGCAATGCACCGTGGGGATTCGGAGTCGCCGCGCTGATTGTTCTGCAGATGTGGCTGGTGCTCAGCCAGCCGCAATGGCAAGGACTGACTCAAGCCGGCCCCGGTATCGCGAACGCCGACAACACGCGCGCCCTGGGAATGCTGACTTTTACGGAGTACGTATTTCCGCTGCAGATTGCCGGGGTCATTCTGCTGGTTGCGATCATTGCGGCCATTGGCCTGACGCTGCGCGGCCGCAAGGATTCGAAGAGCCAGGATCCGTCGCGCCAGGTTCAAGCGCGCGCTCAAGATCGTGTGCGCTTGGTGTCGATGCCGACCGAAGACCGGGCACGCCAAAACAAACTACCTTAGCCGAGGAAACGTCGTGGTCTCGCTGTCGTGGTATCTAGGTGTAGGCGCGTTGTTGTTCGCGATCAGCGTGGTCGGCATCTTTCTGAACCGAAAGAATCTGATTGTGCTGCTGATGGCAATCGAGTTGATGCTGCTTGCGGTCAACATCAACTTCGTCGCGTTTTCGCACTACCTCGGCGACTATCACGGCCAGGTGTTCGTGTTCTTCATTCTGACCGTCGCCGCGGCGGAGTCGGCCATAGGGCTCGCCATCCTAGTCGTTCTGTTTCGCAACTTGTCGACGATCGACGTGCAAGAGCTCGATATGTTGAAGGGCTAAGTCCAGTGAAACCGCCGAAATGCGCTCCCACTCGTCCGCGCCTCGGCGCGCCGGGCATCGTTGCAAATGCTCGCCATAGTCACTGCTATGTCTGTGCTTCAGTTTATAAATTTGGCCTAGCCCGGCACGCCGCTGCACGGCCGCTCGGGCGCGATTTGACGGTTTCACTGGACTAATGCGCGCACTTTATCTAATCGTGCCGCTGGCGCCGCTGATCGGAGCGTTGATCGCGGGCCTGTTCGGAAAGTTTGTTGGCCGCACCGGCGCGCACCTGATCACAATCCTCGGCGTGCTAATCGCGACCGTTGCGTCGTTCATGGTGCTGTCCGACGTGATCGGCGGCAACACTTTTGATGGCACCGTCTACACGTGGGCGGTAATTGGCGGATTGAACCTCGAGCTCGGGTTCTTGATCGATCCATTGACCGCGCTGATGATGGTTGTAGTCACCTTCGTGTCACTGATGGTGCACATCTACACCATCGGCTATATGGCGGACGACCCGGGATACCAACGCTTCTTTTCGTACATCTCTCTTTTCACGTTCAGCATGTTGATGCTGGTGATGAGCAACAATTTCCTGCAGCTGTTTTTCGGATGGGAGGCGGTCGGGCTCGTCTCGTATCTGCTGATCGGATTTTGGTACAGGCGGCCTACCGCCGTCGCTGCCAACCTGAAAGCGTTCCTGGTCAATCGCGTCGGCGATTTCGGTTTCGTGCTCGGCATCGGGCTGGTGTTCGCGTACTTTGGAACATTGCACTACGCCGAGGTGTTTGCAGCAGCGCCTAGCATGGCGCAGCGCGCGATCGAGTTCATTCCGGGCACGCCATGGCTGTTGATTACGGTGATCTGCATTTGCCTGTTTATTGGCGCAATGGGCAAGAGTGCGCAGTTTCCGCTGCACGTGTGGCTGCCGGATTCGATGGAAGGTCCGACGCCGATCTCGGCACTGATCCATGCGGCGACGATGGTGACCGCTGGAATCTTTATGGTCGCGCGCATGTCGCCGCTGTTCGAGCTGTCCGACGTTGCGCTGTCGTTCGTCATCGTGATCGGCGCCATCACTGCGTTCTTCATGGGCATCCTGGGCATCGTGCAGAACGACATCAAGCGCGTCGTCGCGTACTCGACGCTGTCGCAGCTCGGCTACATGACCGTCGCGCTCGGCGCATCGGCCTATGCCGCCGGAATTTTTCATTTGATGACTCACGCATTCTTCAAGGCGCTGCTGTTTCTGGCGGCGGGCTCGGTGATTATCGGCATGCACCATGAGCAGGACATTCGCAACATGGGCGGGTTGTGGAAAAAAATGCCGGTCACCTGGATTACAGCGCTAATAGGTTCGCTGGCGCTAATCGGCATTCCGTTTTTTTCCGGCTTTTATTCAAAGGACTCGATCATCATTGCCGCCAGTGCAGCGTCAAGCGCGGGCCAATGGGGCGCGTCGGTCGCTTACTGGGCGCTGACAATCGGCGTGTTCATCACCGCCTTTTATTCGTTTCGCATGTTTTTTATGGTGTTTCATGGGCAGCCGCGGTGGCATCAGAGCCATCACGACGGCGAACGCGACGACGAGCATCACGCAGACGAGCATCACGGCGAACCGCACGAGTCTGCAAACGTCATCACCATTCCGCTGGTACTGCTTGCGATACCGTCGTTCGTGATCGGCTTTGTCGCGCTCGAGTGGATGCTCGGCGGCAATTTCTTCGGCAATTCGATCGTCGTCGATGCGGCACGGCACCCGGCGATGACGCGTGTCGCCGAAGAAGCGCATAGCGCGACGGCGATGGGCCTGCACGGCTTCGTTTCGGCACCCACGTATCTGGCGCTGGCCGGCGTTGCACTGGCCGCATTTCTCTACCTGCTGCGCCCAGGCGTGGCCGCGGTGCTGAAGCAACGCTTAGCCGGGCTGCATCGCTTGCTCGACAACAAGTATTACCTCGACTGGTTCAACGAGGTCGTCTTTGCTTCGGGGGCACGCAAGCTTGGCTTCGGATTGTGGCGCGGCGGTGACGTTGGGCTGATCGACGGCATCGCGGTCAACGGCAGTGCCAGATTGGTTGGCTGGGTGGCCGGCGTGTCGCGGCGCTTGCAGACCGGCTACATCTATCACTACGCGTTCGGAATGATTATCGGCATTCTCGTGCTGATAACTTTGTTCGTCACGTTGAACTTCGTGCGTTAGCGGTGCGGAACATGACGCCCTGGCTCAGCCTTGCGATCTGGATACCGATCGTTTTCGGTGTTGCCATTCTCGCCGCCGGGCGCGATCGCAATCACGGTGTGATTCGTGCCGTGGCGTTGGTGGGAAGTATCTTGGGCTTGCTGGTGACGATTCCGCTTTACACCGGCTTCGATGCTTCGAGTGCGCAGCTGCAATTTGTCGAGAACATGCCGTGGATCGAGCGGCTCAACGCCAATTACCATCTTGGCGTCGACGGGATTTCGGTCTGGTTCGTTCTGCTGACTGCGTTCATGACGGTGATTGTCGTGCTTGCGGGCTGGCAGGTGATCGAAACGCGCGTCTCGCAGTATTACGCAGCGTTCCTGATTTTGTCGGGCCTGATGGTCGGTGTGTTTGCGGCCGCCGACGGCTTGCTGTTTTTTGTGTTCTTCGAGGCCACCCTGGTTCCGATGTACGTGATCATCGGGGTGTGGGGCGGGGCCAACCGCATCTACGCGGCGTTCAAGTTCTTCCTGTACACGTTCGCCGGCTCGTTGCTGATGCTGGTCGCGCTCGTGTATCTGTATTACGCATCGGACGGCCGCTTTGGCATTTTCGACTGGCATCAGGTGCAGATCGGGATGACCGCGCAAATACTTTTATTTCTCGCGTTCTTCGCGGCGTTCGCCGTCAAGGTGCCGATGTGGCCAGTCCACACGTGGTTGCCCGACGCCCACGTTGAAGCGCCAACGG
>JACCZX010000140.1 GCA_013695705.1 Burkholderiaceae bacterium
TTTAATTCTGTTGTTGTCCGGCATGGAGCTGTTGAGAGATGCCGAAGCCGGGATACGTTACGCGGTCGTTTTGAGTACCGCCGCAGGCGGCATGCTGGTGGTAGTGGCGTGGCGGCGCTTCGGCGTCCTGCTCGCGCGTGCCGAGCACTTCGGCGAGGCAGCTACGTGCCCGCAGTGCAACGCGTGGGGCAAGTTCAGGGTAATCGCACAGGAAGTGTCGAGCGTAGAAGATCCGCCCGAAGCAGGGCGGCCGCATTGGTTACAAGTCCGGTGTAAACAGTGCGAGGCTAGGTGGAAGTTGCAGTAGCGGATTGTGAAACGTCAAGACGTTGCAAGGAGTTGTAGCAGCGTCGTCTTTGCATGCACGAATCGCGGATCACCGATCACCACCTTGGTCCCAGAGCGTGAAGTAAAACGTCGCGCCATGTCCTTCGGCGGGTGCTGGCACCGCTTCGGCCCAAATGCGACCGCCGTGACGGCGGATGATTTTCTGGACTGTGGCCAGACCGACGCCGGTGCCGGCAAATTCATTTGAGCTGTGCAGCCGCTGAAACATGCCGAACATTTTTTCGGCGAATCGCATGTCGAATCCGGCGCCATTGTCACGCACGAAAAACACATTCAATTCCTTTTCCTTCCTGCTGCCGAACTGGACTCGGGCGTCGCGGCTTCTGGCGCTGAACTTGACCGCGTTGCCCAGCAGGTTCTGCAATACGAGGCGCAACAATGTAGGGTCGCCATCGCTTTTGAGCGCTGGTGCGATCTCGAACTCGATCGGATGCGCCGGGTCCCGCATTTTCAAGTCGTCGCGTAGATCGTCTGCAAGCTCGCGCGCGATCTGAGAAAGATCAACCCGCTCCTGCGCCAGCTCGCGGCTGGTCATGCGCGACATGTTGAGCAGCGTGTCGATCATCGAGTTCATGCGCTGGCTGGCGGCGACAATGCGACGCAGATGGTCGCGCCCGAGGTCGTCGAGCGGCTTGCCGCGGTCGCCATAGTCTTCGAGCACGATTGTTGCGAAGCCGTCGACGACACGCAATGGCGCGCGCAAATCGTGTGAGATGGAATGCGCTAGGCCTTCGAGCTCACGCGCCGCATTTTCCAGCTCGCGCGAGCGTTTCGCCAACTCGATCACATTGCTGTCGAGCGTGCTTTGCAACTCTGCCAGGCGCGCGGCGGGCGCACCTACGGCTGGTGCCGGCAACGGCGCGCTTGGTACTGCGTTGGAGGCCGCGGTCGAGGGATTGCGCCGCCGCTGCACAACCCACACCACGACCAGCACGATCAGAGCGCCCACACACACCGCAGCGAGCAGATCCGCAGTGCTGGCCCGGCTGCCGGCGCCCACAGTTGCAGCCGCTGTGGCGGTGGCATGTACGGCGGCCGCGAAAGTGCACATCCAGCGCGCAAGCCTGTGGGCTGCTGAGTGCAAGTGCCTGTTTTCATTCCCCTGCATCGCGTCGATTGTGCAGCATCAAGCGCCGGGATGCGAGAACACCGCTCAAACCGAGTGATCGCTCTGGTGGGACTACCCGAAATGCCCTTCTAACCTCACCTTTTTCGAGAGGGTGAACGGTGCGGTTCGGCACTAGCCTGCGCATTGAAACCGGCATCCAAAATTCGACCGTTTACCTTCATGCCACTGCGATTTTCCTGGCTTGCTACCCGCTTGGGCCAACGCATCGATGCGAGTGAGTTCCCAACGCGTGCGATCGATGTGGCTGCAAGCGGACTGTCGTCAACCGCCAGGCTGCCGGTCAAACCGTCGCGCTTTCGATCGATCGCATGGCCGTTGATCGGAGTGCTGGTATTGGTGGCCGGCTGGACGGTGGGAATCAGCTATTACTTTCATCATCAAAGCACCGAGCGGCAGTACTTGGCGGAGCAACAGGCGCGTGGCGGGCGCGCCGCACGGCTGGTCGAATCAACGATCCTCGCGGACTACGCGGCGGTTGAGCGCAGCGCAGGCGCCCTGGCCGAGCGCAACGATCTGGTGGCTGCACTGTCGCTGAAAGTCGACGGTGCGCGCGCCGTACGCGAGTGGGCGCAAAAGGAAGGCAGGAACGCCGGGGTCGGACTGATCGAAGTACACGACCGTCGCGGCACACTGATCGAGCGTACGGGTGAGGGCAGCGTGCAGCGGCTCGCCGAGAGCGACAGCCATGAAGGCGTCGCCGCCGCACTGCTCGGCCAGGAGAACATCACCGTGATTGAACGGTTACAAGGCCTTTCGATTCGCGCGGTTGCGCCGGTCGTGGTCAACCATCAGATCATCGGTGCGGTGGCAATAGAACGTCTGATCGGTGAGCAGTATCTTGATCGGCTGGCAAATCGGCTCGGTGTCGAAGTCGCGCTGCTAGCAGAAAACCGTTTGCTGGTGGCTAGCGGAGTGCCGGAAGATCGGCAGTGGGTGCAAAAGGCGCGCTCAATCATTCGTGCGGGATCCACCGCGCATCTCGCGCTCGACGGCAATGAAGACCTGTCACTGCGCCCACTGGCAATCACAGCGGAACCAATAGCGGTCGCGGTGTTGATGCCCAACACGATGGCCTACGAAGCGTTATCGGATTCGAGCCGCTCGTTTGGCGCGGTGGTGTTGTTCACGATCCTGGCGACCATTGTGGCCGGAATTTATCTGACGCGTCATCTCATCCGGCCGATCAAGGTGCTCACAGAACGCGCCGAAGAACTGTCGTTGCGGTTTGCCGGCGGCGCGACACCGCAAAAGGGCGATGAGCTCGACTCGCTGGTGGGTTCATTCGATGCGATGACAAGCGCGCTGCTGTCGCACTCGGAGCGCCTGTCGAAAGCGCACATTACCGAACTACAGGACAGCCTCGAGTTGCAGCGCCAATATGGGCTGATGCGTTTGATGCGCGGTCTGGCAACTGCGGCCAATGAATCGGAGTCGGTTGAAAGTACGCTTGAGCGCGCGGTCAACGAGATTGGCGACTACCTCGAATGGCCCATTGGCCGTGTCGCGTTGCTGCCCGATTATGCGGAAGACCGCAGCTTGCCCCCGCGCTCGCTCTGGTACACGCGCGAGCCGGACCGGTTTCGCGAATTTATCGACGCCAGTAACGGCATTGTAATCGTGCCTTCGCCGAGCCATATGATCGGTCGCGCGTATCTGTCGGGCGTACCCAACTGGGTTTCCGATTTATCGCGCATGACCGACTGGAACCGGCTCGACGTTGCGCTTGCGGCCGGGCTGCAAACGGGCGTCGTGATTCCCGTCATGGCGCACGGGCACGTCGCCGCATTCATCGAGTTCTACAGCGATCATCGGGTCGAAGCGACCAACGCGTGGCTCGAATTGGTCGAAGCGATCGGCGCGGAGCTGTCGCGTGTCGCGGAGCGGCAGCGCGCCGAGCGCGAGCTGCGCCAGCGCGAGGTTGAAGCGAGCCGGCTGGCGATGGTGGCGTCGCGCACCGAACAGATGGTGCTGATCCTGGACACACTCGGCCGCATCGAATGGGCCAATGATGCAGTGATGCGCTTTTCCGGCGTCGGCACTCAGGAAATGCGCGGGAAATTGGCGCACACGATAATCCGTGGTCCGCAAACAGACCACGTTGCGATAGATCGCATGGCAGACGCAATCGTGCGCGGCGAGCCGTGCAAGATCGAGTTCATCGCCACCGCTCGCTCCGGCGAAGAGCGCGTGCTTGAAGTCGAAGGCCAGCCCTTGCGCGACGATCAGGGCCGCTATTTTCAATACGCACTCATAAGCCCAGACATTACCGAGCGCAAGCGCACCGAGGCAACGCTGCGCGAGAGTGCCGAATATTTTCGCGCGCTGTTCGACGAATCGCCGGTGCCGTCAACGATTCTGTCGTCGGACCATCGCATCGTGCGCGCCAACGCCGCGCACACGCGGATGCTCGGTTACACGATCGACCAGGTGACGGGCAAGGATCCGATCACGTTTATTCACCCGGATGAAGTCGACGGCGCTTATCTGTTGCGCAACGAAATGGACCGCTCGGCCGAACGCGCGCAATTCACCTTCGAGCGCCGCATGCTTAAAGCCGACGGCACCATGGTTTGGGTGCGCGGGCATAGCGTGCGGTTCTGCGACGCCAATGGTGAGCGGTTCCGGCTGACGATGCTTGAAAACATCACCGAGGCGAAGGAGAGCGAGCGCGTATTGCGCGATGCCAAGGAAATCGCCGAGACCGCAAGCCGCGCCAAGTCTCAGTTTCTCGCCAACATGAGTCACGAGATCCGAACGCCGATGAACGGTGTGCTGGGCATGACCGAGTTGTTGCTCGGCACCGCACTGTCCGACAAGCAACGCCGCTTTGCCGATGCGGTGTATCGCTCGGGCGAAAACCTGCTCGAAATCATCAACGACATCCTGGACTTCTCCAAGATAGAGGCGGGCAAGCTCGAGCTCGAGTCGGTCGACTTCAATTTACGCACGATGGTCGAAGACGTATTCGAGATGCTGGCGCCGCGCGCGCATCAAAAACGCATCGAACTAGCGTCGCGCATTGGAGCCGAAGTGCCGACGATCGCCAAGGGCGACCCGACCCGCATCCGCCAGGTGCTCACCAATCTGGTCGGCAATGCACTGAAGTTCACCGAAGCCGGGGAAGTGGTTGTCACTGTCAGTGCGCAACCTGAAAATGACGCGCACCGGATTGCGTTCGAGGTGCGCGATACCGGCATCGGCATGCGAACCGACGCGCTGCAAAAACTTTTCACGGTTTTCATGCAGGCCGATCAATCGATGTCGCGTCGTTACGGCGGCACCGGTCTCGGACTGGCGATCAGCAAACAGCTGGTCGAGCTGATGGGCGGCTCAATCAAGGTGCAAAGCCTTTTCGGTGAAGGCTCAATTTTCAGCTTCGATGTACCACTGGCGAACGGCGATACGTCAGAGCTTGCACCACCGATTGATCTGCAGCAGCTGCGCGGCCGCCGCGTCATTCTGGTTGAGGACAACCCCACCAATCGGAACATCCTGGAAATGCAGTTGAAGGCCGTTGAGATGGATGTTGCCACCGCTGATCATGGTGCCACCGCGTTGGAGCTGATGCGCGCCGCGGCACGCGCCAATACGCCGTTCGATATCGCGGTCATCGACATGAAGATGCCGATCATGGACGGCTTGACGATGGCGGCAACGCTGCGCGACGACCCGCAGCTGGTGACCGTGAAAATGGTAATGCTGACGTCGCTGGCGAGCGGCAATGAAGCGCAGCTGGCGTTCGAAAATGGCGTCGACCAGTATCTGACCAAGCCGGTGCGGCAAAACGAGCTGCTCGAAGCACTGGCGCGCGCTCTGTCGCGCAGCGAACCCGCAGTCGCGCGGCCGGCGGTGGCGGCAGGCGGGCATCGCGCAAGAGTGCTGATAGCGGAAGACAATCTGGTCAATCAGGAGGTGGCGCGCGCAATGCTGCGCGACCTGGGTTGCGAGATTCGTCTAGCTGACAACGGCCGGGAGGCGTTGAATGCATTGCGCTCGCAGGCGTTCGACATCGTCTTTATGGACTGCCAGATGCCCGAGATGGACGGCTTCGAAGCGGTGCGCCGTTTCCGCTCGGCCAAGCAGGCCGACTATGAGACCGCGCTTGATACCCCTATCGTGGCGTTGACTGCGAATGCACTTGCCGGCGATCAGGAGCGTTGTCTCGCCGCGGGTTTCGACGAATATCTACCCAAGCCGTTCAAGCAGCCGCAGATCGAAGCAATGCTGTCGCGCTGCACGCGACCGGACGGGCAGTCGATCAAGCGCGATGCCCGCAAGCCTCGCACTGCAAACAAACCCGCAGCGACGTCTGTCGGCGCAGATGGCGAAGCGCAGGTACTGGACATGTCGATAATCGACCGCATCCGCGAAATGGAACAGCGCGGTGCCGCTCGCCTGCTCGAGCGTCTGATTGAAACGTATACGGTGACCGCGACCAAGTTGATGGCCGACGCCGTGCGCGCATTGGCGCTAGACGACGCCGTTGCGCTGCGACACGCAGTGCACACGCTCAAGTCATCAAGTGCCAACGTCGGCGCCACCGCTTTGTCGCAATGCTTCGGGGTGGTTGAGGTGCACGCGCGCGAAAGCCGGATCGACGCCGCGCGGGAAGAGTGGCCGGCGGCATGCGGCGAATACGCCCGTGCATTGCAGGCGTTGCAGGCGTTATCGGTAGCGGAAAACCATATTTAATGTCGGTGCGATGGATCGGGGAATGAGCGACCGGAAGGACAACACGAGCGGCGGCGGTGCGACAGCGAATCGGCGCGATGGCGACGGCGAGATTGCTCGCGAGCCGCGCAACGATCTTGTCCTGTTGGTCGACGATGATCCGGTGGCGCGGCTGCTGACGGCCTCGGCACTGGCCGAACGCCAATGGCGTGTGATCGAAGCCGACGGGGGTGGTCACGCGCTCGAGCTTTTTGCAGCCAATCAGCCCGACGTCGTGGTGCTCGATGCGCTGATGCCCGACATGGACGGCTTCATTACGTGCGAACGGTTGCGGCGTCTGAATGGCGGCGAACATGTTCCCGTTCTGATGCTGACCGGGCTCGATGATGAGCCATCGATCGCGCGCGCCTATGAAGCGGGCGCGACCGATTTTTTTGTCAAGAGCACGTCGCAGTGGACGCTGCTGTCGGAGCGCCTGCGCTACATGATCCGCGCCTCGCGCATGCGCGAAGAGTTGGCCGAAAGCCGCGCCAAGCTCACCAAGGCGCAGCGCATCGCGCGACTCGGCAGCTGGGAATGGAACATCGCGGCGCGCTGGGTGAAATTGTCGGAAGAATGCTTCCCGATCGCAGGCTTGCCGCGACAGGACGACGGACTCGCCGACTGGTTCGTGTGGTCGCGCGTGGTTGAAGATGAGCGCGCACGCATCGAGATGTTGTTCCGCGAGGCACTCGCGAACACGGGGCAGATGAAGTTCGAATGCCGCATCGCGCGGCCGAACGGGCAAATCAGGGTCGTGCATATCGAGTCTGAAGTCGATTGCGACTAAAACGGCCGGGCGGTGGCGGTGCACGGGGTGATTCAGGACATCACCGAGCGCAAGCACGCGGAAGACCAGATTCGCCAGCTTGCCAACTATGACAGCCTGACGGGCCTGCCGAACCGCCGCTTCTTTCGAGATCAATTCGGTTCCGCACTCGAGCGCGCGCGCACCAGCGGCACTGCGGTCGGCGTCCTGTTCATCGACCTAGATCGCTTCAAGCAAATCAACGACACGCTCGGTCACCAGGTGGGTGATCAACTTTTGCGCGAGGTTGCCAAGCGCCTTTACCAATGCGTGCGCGACAACGACACCGTGGCGCGTGCAGCAGAGCGCGCGGGTCCATCGCAGGGCGTGCGCCCGCCATCAATTGGGTCGGCGACACGATCCCTCGCTGCCGGCTCGCAGTCGGCGCCGACGCCGGCTAATCTAAACAGCGTGGCGCGCCTTGGCGGCGACGAGTTCACGATTTTATTGACCGACGTCTCTGAGCCGAGCGTGATAGAAGCGGTTGCGCAACGAATTCTCGAGACGATGCGCAAGCCCTTCACGTTCTCGGGGCACGAGCTGTTTGTCACTGCGTCGATCGGGCTTGCGGGCTATCCGGCTGATGGCAGCGACGTAGACACATTGCTGCGCAAAGCCGATATTGCGATGTACGCGGTGAAAGACAGCGGACGCAACGGCGTGTTGCGCTTCTCGAGCGCGATGAACACCGCAACGGCCGAGCGCTGGCGGCTCGAGACAGCGCTGCACCGCGCGCTCGAGCGTCAAGAGCTGGTGCTGTATTACCAGCCCAAGGTCAACGTGGTCAGTGGCCAGATCGTCGGTGCCGAGGCGCTGATGCGCTGGAAGCGCGGCGGCGAGCTCGTGCCGCCGGCCGAGTTCATCACCGTCGCAGAAGAATCAGGGTTGATCGTGCCGATTACCGAGTGGGCAGTGCGCGAGGTATGCGAACAGATGGTGCGTTGGGCTGATCAAGGTCATCCGCTGGTTCCGGTGTCGGTCAACATTTCGGGACGTCATATCCAGCGCGCCAACCTGATCGAGCCGGTGCAGGCTGCGTTGCACGGATTCAAACTTGATCCGCGCCTGCTCGAGCTGGAGCTGACGGAGACAGTGCTGATGCACAACCTCAGCGCCACATTGCCTTTACTGCAGGCGCTAAAAGATCTGGGTGTTTCGATATCGGTCGATGACTTCGGCACCGGCTATTCATCATTGTCGTACCTGAAGCGCCTGCCGATCGATACATTGAAGATCGATCGCTCGTTCGTGCGCGAGCTCGAAACGAGCTCGGATAACGCTGCGATCGTCGCGGCGATCATCGCCATGAGCAAGAGCCTGAAGCTCAAAGTCGTCGCCGAGGGCGTCGAGACACAGGGGCAGATGACTCGGCTGTTCGATCAAGGCTGCCAGCTGATGCAGGGGTTTCTGTTTTCGCCGGCGGTACCTGGCGATGATTTTCCGGCGATGCTGAAAGCGTCCGCCAGCCAATCGCATTGGCGCATCGATTTCGGCCCGCGCGCGCACAACAAGGGCGCTGTGCAAGAGACCTCCGACGGGCACGCCAATGGCCAGCACTTTGGCGCACTCGAAACCGAAATGGTCGGCCCTCCACGTCCAAGCGCGCAGCCTCAATCGACGGAACGCGACGCGGAGCACGTGAGCGAGCAGCCGAATCAAAAAGATCGCGCATTGCGCTGGGCTAATCGGTTCATCGGTCGGGACAGTTAACTCATCTCGCAGCAGCAGCAGCGGCTGGCGCAGCTGCGCCGCCTACGTCATCGGTCGCTTCGCGACTGCTCTGCGGTACTCGCCGTGACGCCGGGCCCGTAAACTCGCTACGCTCAAACAACGGGCCCGAAGCC
>JACCZX010000181.1 GCA_013695705.1 Burkholderiaceae bacterium
GGATGCGCCAAAGATTGATCCAGATGTGATCCTTGTCGCCGCCGGCGTCGATGACATCGAGGTTCGAACCGGTAATGCCCGGCAGGAATACGACGTTGCCCAGCGGCGCTGCTCGCGAGCGAGCAAGCTTGGAACGCCGCGCAAGCTGCTGCAGGTGCTGCTGCTCATCCTTATTAAATAAGCGATCGACTTCGGCTTGCCCTGCAGCACGGCTCCGGCCGCGCGGTGCGGCGCCAGCCAGAGCGTCTGCAAGATTGTCCCAACTCGGATCCGGCAGCGAATCACGCGAGCGACTCGCGGGGGTCTTTTTTGCGGCAACCGCTCTCCGCGTCTTGCTTGTCGTCTGCGATTTGCGCTTGGCCATGGTGCCCCCGGTTGATGACCGGCATCTTCGAGGGCACTTCTATCGCATGCAACACCTGTTTACGGAATTGCCTACACGCGAGCACTACTGCGATACAGGCGATACAGATAACCGCCGACGGCGAACGCCACGATCGCCCATGACACCGGCTGCAGCCACTTATCGACTTCGGTGAACCGTGTTCCGAGCTGATAGCCGAGAGTGGTGAGCAGACCGGTCCACACGACGGTGCCGAGGCTCGACCACAACAGAAATCGTGGCAACTGCATGCGCGCAATACCCGCCGGGACCGAAATCACACTGCGAACCGCAGGGATCAGACGTCCGACGCACACCGCGCGGCCGCCATAGCGCGTGAACCATTGCTGCGCGCGATCAACATCAGATTCCGAAATCGTCAGCCAACGCCCATGGCGCCGCGCGATGCGCCTGGACCGCTCGCCACCCAGCAGATAACCGACGCCGTACCACGCAAGCGCGCCGAGCAGCGAGCCCGCGCTGCCCGCGAGCACCGCGCCGACCGGGTGAATGTCTCCTCGCGCGGCCGCGTACCCGGCAAACGGCATGATCAACTCCGACGGAATCGGCGGGAACACATTCTCGAGAAACATCAGGACGGCCAGCGCGAGATATCCGTGCGCACCGATCAGATCAGTGATCCAGTCTGCCATCAGCGTATCGATCTATCTACCATCGATAAAGTAAGCCCGAATCGGGTTTCAGTGCCTTCAACCAGTGCACCGGCTACGGACCCACCGATCAATCTGTAGAAAATTCCTCGCTGTATGCCGCGCGACCAGACGCCGTGTTCGTCGTCCTTGTTCAGACGATGATCGATGCCGAGCGGTCCGCCGGCCGCATGTGCGCCAGCGGCGGTCACGCACAGAGCAACCGTTAGCAGCAGGCGCAGCAACGTTGGGGTCAGCGCGACACGGCGAGCGCGCGCTGCACCGCGTCCTGGCGGCAGTCCGCGAACAGATCAAGCGTGCTATCGCGATCCGGCGTCTCAACATCGAGCACGCCCATGATCGAGTGAAACAGGTGGTCGTGACTGGCTTCGCTGCGTGCCCGGCGCCGGACACAATCGACGTCGATGTGACGGTTGTTTGCGAACTCCGGCGACAACCACCAGATCATCGGGACTTCAAGCTGCTCCTTCGGAGCAATCGAATACGGCATCCCGTGCAGATACAAACCCTTTTCGCCGAGGGATTCGCCGTGGTCGGACACGTAGATCAGCGCCACGTCGTATCGGTTGCGTTGGGTTTGCAGGAAGGTGATCAGTCGCGCGAGGACGTGATCGGTGTAGCGCAGCGCGTTGTCGTACGCATTGACGATCTGCTGCTGCGTGCAGTCATGCAGCGCATCGGTCTCGCACGCGGGTACAAACGGTTTGAACTGTGGCGGGTAGCGGCGGTGATACGCCGGGCCATGGTTGCCGATCTGATGCAATACAAGCATCAGATCGCCTGAGTTGTCTCTGGTGAGCGAGTCGAGATCGTGCAGCAGGACCTCATCGAAGCAGCGCCCCGCCGCGCACACTCCCGGCAGTTCCAGCTGATCGAAACGCTGAACCTCGACCCCATCGCACACGCCCTTGCAACCGCTTTGGTTGTCGCGCCATACGACACGGATGCCCGCGCGCGGTAACTGCTGCACCAGAGACTCGTGGCGAGCAATGCGCGCCTCATCATATGAACGCCGGCCGAATGGAGAGAACATGCACGGCAGCGAAACCTCGGTCGACGTTCCACACGCGCGCATGCGCGGGAAGTTGATGACGTCAAGCTTCGACAGCTCGGGGTTGGTTTCACGCGCGTATCCGTTCAGCGAAAAATTGGCGGCGCGCGCCGTTTCGCCGACGACCAGCACGAAGAGCGTCGGACGATTCCTGTTCGCCACAGGATCGCGCGTCACGACAACAGGCGGATCCGCTGTGGTCGTAGCGGCACCAAGATCGGACCGCAGCGATCGCGCCGCCGACACAAACAGATTGAGCGGCGTCAGCAGGTATCGAACTTCGTGCCGATTGCGAACCAGCGGCGCGACATCCTGAAATAGCGCCAACGTCGCGACGACGGCAACGAAGAGCGCGACGACGCTGGTTGCCGCACGCACAGCGAGCGCACGACGCCAGGGGCGCCGCCGCACATCGATCAGCATCACCATTGCGCTCGGAACAACGCCGAGCAGCAGCAGCGCCGCCAGCAACCCACCGTCCAATAGCTCGATCGCTTCGTGCGCATCGGTATGCAGCACGTTGCGCACCATGGACGGGTCGAGCACCACGTTGTAGCGATCGACGTAGTACGCGACTGCTGACCCCGCCATCAGCGCGCAGATCAGGACCGGCTTCAGTGTGGCGCGTACAGAGAACGCCGAGAGAAGCACGTAGTACACGGCGATCAACAGAGCAAGCACACCGGACACGTAGGCCCAGGTGGATCCGCTCTGCCAGCTGCGGCCTTCAAGAAGCGCGCGCCACAATGGAACGTTGTCGATCAAAATGAGAAATGCAGCAACCAGAAAAATCAGCGTCTCGGAGCTGATCGCAGGGCGCCGCAAGTGCCGGCGTGGCAGTGCTGCAGCGCTCGGCATCATCGGCGGTGTGCCAGCAGAAGCGGCGTGAACACAAGCGCCGCCGCCCACCAGTCGATCGCCGCCGCCCACAGGTTGTGACTGACGAAATGCGCGCCCTGCATGACGCGTATGGCACCGTATGCCGTGCCCAGGACAATGGCCGCAATGAATCCGGTGCGCGCAAGGACCGGCCGGTCGATCGCGTGGCCGAGGAACCCAAGCGCGATCAGCGAGTACCCGGCCGACGCGTGCCCGCTAGGAAAGCAGTGACCGGCATTAGTCGTCGTGACGAACCAGTCGAAGCTGTACTCGGCAAATCCGCCGTACGCTTTCAGATCCCACGGGCAATGATGGCCGGTCGTCTGTTTCAACAGATAGACGATCAGCGGACCCAGCGCCATTGCGAGCAGTGCAACCCACAGCGCGTGCCGTTCATTGGCCGCAGGCCAAGTGCGCCCGACGCCAATCGCTGCAGCAAACATCCCCGCCGCAAGAATCCAGATGGCCGCTTTGGCGACGCGGTGACCGAGCAACTCGAGCCAGAAACTGTCGTGCGCCGGGAAGCGCGTCAGCGTCGCGTCGTAGAAGAAGTCAGAGACGGCCTGATCGAATCCGCTATGCGATGCAAGCCAGGCGAACAGTGCGAGCGCAAGCGGTATGGCCGCACCATGCAGCCACACGTGCCGCGATGCGGACCACGACCGAAGTGCACGTAACGGCACCGAAGCGATCGGCGCCGACACGACGGGTCGTTGCGATAAAGAGTCGGGCGTCGGTGAAGTGGGATTCATGCGTGGCGTAGAAAAGCAGGCCCGCGAAGGCTAGCCACGCACGCGTCAATGAATCGTCATCACCTCGTTGAGTTTTCGTTAAATCGCAACGACCGGCGTCAGGCTGAGCAGGAAGCGGGTACCCGCTCCAGGCGTCGATTCGACCGACAGACGCCAGCCGTTGACCTCGGCCGACTCCTTGGCGATCGCAAGTCCCAGACCGCGCTCCGACACTACTTGTCCTGGCGCATCGGTGAGTCGCCCACGGTAATAACGCTCGAAAACAAACGGCAGATCGGCCGATGCAATGCCGGGCCCGTCGTCGGCGATCTGCAGGCCATCACCGGTGCGGCCGACGGTGCAGGTCGCCGGCCCGGCGTGATCAACCGCGTTGCGCAGCAGGTTGCGCAATATCGTCAACAGTGCGTGCCGGTCACTGACGATCTCTTCGCCCTTCGGCACGTCGTTGACGAATTGCAGCTGGTCTTTCGCGTGCGCCAGGCTGGCCCATGCGTCGTCGACCAGCCCGTGCAGATCGACCGGCTCGGCTCGCCCCGCCTGCTGCGACGACAGCGCGTGCAGCGACTCGAGCGTGCTGGCGGCCGCATCGATGGTAGCCATCGCGCGGCCGAGACGCATGCGCTCGTCTTCGTTCAAGCGCGACGATAAGGCCGCTAGTTCGATATCGGTTCGCGCCGCGCACAAAGGCGTGCGCAATTCATGCGCGATATTCGCTGCAAACTCACGCTGACGTGCGGCGGCGCCTTCGAGCCCGGAGCGCACGCGGTCGAACGCAGCGAGCAACACCGCCTCCTCATCGCCGTTCCTTGCATCGACGGCTGCGTTACCCGGCGCCCAGCGTGCAAGGCGTTCGGTCAGGCGATGCAGCGGAGCGACCACCAGCCGCGCCAAAATGTTCGACAGCGCAATGCCCAATCCAATGCAAATTGCCCCAATCGTGAGCAGCTCGATTCCGAATTGATACACACGCTGCTCGTTCAGTGTGCCGTCATACTGGACCAGCAACATGCCGAGCGTGGTCGGTGCGACAACGATGTGAAAGACTTCGTCGCTTCTCTCGATCAAATGTGGCCCGGCCGACAGTTCTCGCAGTCTTGCAGGAAGCACTGAACGATCGGGCCCGCCTTCCGATACCAGCCACGCTGATAAATTCGCCCCCAAAACAATCTCGCCAGCGCCTTGCGCAAGCTTCACCTCGCCGCTTTCGAGCCGCCCGACCAGGCGCTTCGTCTCCGACAGCACGATCTCATCAACCAGCGCGTCTTCCTGTTCTTCCAGTGAAAGATATGCGAGGGCACCCTGCGCGATGACGAACAACGCCACCAGCGTGGCGAGGAGCCAACTGATCCTGCGCTGCAGAGTCATCGCAATTCGCTAGTCGGTCCGCAAACGGTAGCCAAAGCCATGTACGGTTTCGAGACCGGCGTAGCCCGCTTCAGCGAGCGCGCGGCGCAGCAGATGAACCTGGCTGCGCAGGACGTCGCTGTCACGCTCGACATCAGGCCATAGAACCGATTCCAACTCCGACCGGGGGACAACACGGCCCGGATCGCGCAACAAATGTTCGAGTATGCGCATCGGACGCGGGGCGAGGCGAACCGGAACCTCGCCCACGGAGACTGATCGGGTGCGTCGATCCAGCCGTAGGGAACCTGCGAACACCACATCGGTGACGACCGCACCGCTGGCCCGGCGGTGCAAAGCCGTGACGCGAGCTTCGAGTTCGGCGAGCGCGAAGGGCTTCACCAAGTAGTCATCGGCCCCAAGGCTAAAGCAATCGAGCTTGGTTCCGAGTTCGTCGCGCGCAGTCAGAACGAGAACGGCGGCTGCGACCCCGAGCTGACGCCGCAGCTGATCGAGCACCTGTGTTCCGTCGACACGAGGCAACCCAAGGTCGAGCACGATAACGTCGAAGGTCGCGCTGGACAGCCGTGCGATTGCAGCCGAGCCGTCGTAGGCAACGTCGACCGAATGGCCACGCTGCTCGAGGAACGTGACGCAATTTAACGCAATCGTCTCATCGTCCTCGACGATCAACACGCGGCAACGGCCCGACTCGTCGGACATCTTGCGTTTGCCGGATATTGATGTGTCCATTCGCGAACCCGCCGATGGATTAACACCGGAGAAATTATTCATCACTCAACCTTAAGTTGCCACCGCGGGATGCTTGGGTTCCTAAATACACGCTGAAGTTCACCGCAACCATAAATCACGCTTTTTTCACATTTCCTGACGCGGACTTGACGATCCGTGCTGCATCGTTACGAAATGCAACCGCTCGGGCGGGATTTCTTGACCTACATCAGCGCGGGGGCAATCGCGACGGTCGTGCAGTATTTAGTGTGGGTCGTTGCCGTCGAGGGATTTTATTTACCCGCATGGCAAAGCACTTTAAACGGCGGGTTGGCAGGAGCGCTAATCGCCTATGTGGTCCACCATCGGTTTACCTTCCGCAGTGTACGAGCACATCGTAGCGCCGCACCGCGCTTTGCAGCAGTGGCGTTGGCGGGTACCGGACTGCAAGCCGCCGCTGTCGCGTCAGGCACTTTGATTCTGCACCTGCACTACCTCTTGGCGCAGGGTACGTGGCGCAAACCGCAGCGATTGTCGCTGCCTGGCGCACCACGCAGCCAGAATGACGCCCGCGAGTGCGAACCGGTATGCGACCGACGCTTCGAGTGGCACGACGCCACCCAGCTGAAACTTGATCGCCAACCAGGTCGAGCCCCAGATCGCAGATGCAATCGTGAACAGTGCGAGTGGACTCATCGCGCTTGACATTCACCCGACTGCCTGCGCCAGAAAAAGCACCCCAGTGGATATCCACGGCACGTACGCAATGATGAGCAGGCCTGCTATCAGAGCCGCAATGTAAGGCCAGATGGCGCCCATCGCCTCGTCGGGCGAGACATTGCCGATGCGACAGGCGATGTAGAACCCGACACCGATAGGCGGCGCCATCAGCCCGATGT
>JACCZX010000210.1 GCA_013695705.1 Burkholderiaceae bacterium
TGCCACGGGCCGCTGCCGATGCGATCGCGCGCATGCACCGCCTTCGGGTCGGTCATTCCCCCCACTGCCTGCGTGCTTAGATAGGCGCGCCAAGTGCGGCTACCCGCCCCCGCCGCCTTCGCGAGTGACTGGCAATGCTGGTCCGCTCCCTCGAGGCCACCCAGATCGGCTCCCTTGCCGACGCCGGTACTGGTAATGAAAAACGTCATTTCTTTGCCGGCGCTCATCTGCGGCGACTGTGCGGTCGAACAGCTGACAAGCGTCAACAAGCCGCCGGTAACCCACAACGCGGACTGCCATACACCATGCATAAACTCGCCTCCTGTTGGGTTCATTTGCACTTGTTGATCGTGCAAGTCGCAGGAGTCTATCGCGCGGTGCTTAGGAAATCAGCGCATGGTTAACCCCGAAAGCTCGTTGCGCTCGTTTCAGCTTGCAGGCGTATCGCACTCGCTCGATCCGCCGCTTGCCGAGAGACTCGACCATGACTGCCTGCACGACCCGGCTTTTCCTCTTCTTCATTGCGACCTGCGCTTCGGTGGCGTCTGCGCAGCCCCGCCAGCACTTGGTGCCACTTCCACCGACCACATGGCGGCCACCGGTTCTGCACGTGCAAGGAGCCGAGCAACCGATTCGCCTGCAGGCACTGAAGGTTGACGTCGAAGTCTCCGCCGGCGTTGCCGAGACGCGCCTGCAGATGAAGTTCTTCAACCCTAACGCGCGTGTCCTGGAAGGCAAGCTGCAGTTTCCGCTTGCGAGCGGCCAGATTGTCAGCGGCTTTGCACTTGATATCGACGGCGAGTTGCGTGACGCGGTGCCGGTCGGGAAAGCGCGCGCCCAGCAGGTGTTCGAGGACATCACGCGGCGTCGCGTGGATCCTGGTCTTTTGCAGACGACGCTCGGCAACAACTACGAGCTGCGCATCTATCCGCTCGCGCCCGGCAAGACGCGCACGGTTGTGCTGCGAATCGTCGAGCCTGCCGCGTCGCGGCTGTCGTTACCGCTCGCGTATGCGAAAGTGGTCGATCGCCTCGAGGTTTCGTTGCGCTACGCGAGCGCATCGGTGCGGCCGCAGATCGTCAGCGGCAATCCGCTCGGTCTGGTGTTCGAGCGAGACCCGCGCGGCGGCTTCGTCGCGCGGCGTTTGCTCGACGGTGCCGCGCTGCCCAACGATCCGCTGGTCGTGCAGGCGGCCGCGCCAAGCACGATCGAAATCACGACCGAACAGCGCGATGGCGACACGTTCTTCACGCTCGACTTCGCGGTCTCGCCGCAATCGGCGCCGCGTCCGCTGCCGCGTCACGTGCAGATCGCCTGGGACGCGTCGGGCTCGGGCGCCGGCCGCCAGTTCGATCGCGAGCTTGCATTGCTCGACGCTTACTTCAAGCGAGCAGGAACGATTGCCGTGACGCTGACGCGCTTCGCCGACGTCGCTCTCGCGAACGAACGCTTCATGGTGAAGAACGGCGACTGGAGCGCGCTGCGCCGATCTCTGCAGGCGACCATCTACGACGGAGCAAGTCACCTCGGTGCCGTGCGGCACGACGGCGTGTCACAAGAAGCGATCTGGTTCAGCGACGGTCTGGCGAACTACGGTGCGCCGTGGAAGCGGACGTTTCCGGTTCCCGCCTACATGGTGCACACCGCGGCGAGCGGTGACCCGGCGGCGCTGCATGCCATGGCCGAAGCGAGCGGCGGGCGCAGCATCGATCTGATGATGCTTACGCAAACGCAGGCTGCCGACGCGTTGCTCGGGCGCGGCACGCAACTGATCGAGGTGGCCGCGCTCGGCGCGAAGGACGTCGTGGTCGAGTCGCACCACGCCACCGGTGGCCGTCTCGTCATCGCCGGGATTCTCACTGCCGGCAGCACTGAGCTCACGCTTCGCCTGCTCGGCAGCGACGGTGCTGTCACGACTCGGATGGTGCGCATCGATGGCCAGCGCAATGCATCGCGGCTGGCCGCGCTGCAGTGGGCGCGCCTCACGCTGGCGTCGCTCGAAGGCGATGCGAGCGTCAACAAGAATCGCATCCGCGAAATCGGCCGGCGCTTTGCGCTTGCGACGCATGAAACGTCGCTGCTCGTACTGGAGTTGGTTGACGACTACGTTCGGAACGAGATCGAACCGCCGCCATCGCTGCGCGCCGCGTACGACCGGCTCGCCGCGACGACGAAGCGCAATCGCGCGCAGAGCGACGCTGCGCGGCTGGCGCAGGTCGTGCGGCGCTTCGAAGCGCGCGTTGCCTGGTGGAATCGCAAATTCCCGAAGGACGAGCCGGCCAAGGTGTTGCAGATCGCCAAGTCGCGCGCCGCCGGTGCGGTTGGCGAAGCGCAGGAGTCTCGTCGCGAGAATCGTGCTGATGCCCCGCGAGATGCAGCCGCGCAGCTGCCGATGGCGTCAGCCCCCGCAAGTCGACTCGCGGTGGCGCCGGCCGAGCGCGAACAAGACCGTGGGCGCGCATCGAGCTCGCCCAGCATCTCGATCGCGCTGAAGCCCGCAACGAACTCGGCGTGGGTAAAGCGCCTCAACGCGAGCGACCCGGAGAGCTGGTACGTGCTGTATCTCGATGAGCGGCGCGGCAACGCGATGAGCGTCGGCTTCTTTCTCGACAGCGCCGAGTTCTTCCTGCAGAAGGGCCAGCGCGAGATCGGCTTGCGTGCGCTTTCAAATCTGGCGGAGATGGATCTGCAAAACCGACAGGTGCTTCGGCTGCTCGCGTATCGGCTGCAGCAGGCCGGCGAGATCGACCTGGCGCTGCCGATCTTCGAGCGCGTACTGGAGCTGGCGCCGAACGAGCCGCAGTCGCATCGTGATCTCGGGCTGGCGCTCGCGCAGTCGGGCCAAACGCAGCGCGCTGTCGACCGGCTGTACGAAGTCGTCACCGGTTCGTGGGACTCACGCTTCGCCGATATTGACCTGATCACACTGAGCGAGCTCAACGCCGTCGTCGCGGCCGCCGAGCGCGCAGGCAAATCGGTCGACGTCTCGGCGATCGAGCCGCGCTTGCTGAAGAACCTGCCGCTCGATGTGAGAGTTGTGCTGGCGTGGGACGCCGACGCGACCGACGTCGATCTGCACGTGATCGATCCGAACGGCGACGAGGTCTACTACGGTCGCAATCTTTCCTACCAGGGCGGCGCGATCACGCGCGACGCGACTGGCGGTTACGGGCCCGAAGAGTTCGCCCTCAGAAACGCCAAGCCCGGCAAGTACCGCGTCGAAGCGCAATTTTTTGGCCACCGCCAGCAGGTGCTCGCGTCGAGCACCGGGCTGATGCTGTGGTTATCGATCGGCTTCGGCACGACCGCGCAGCAGGATCAACGCACGACACTAAGCGTGAAGAGCGAAGGCGGCCAGCGGGTCGTCGTCGGCGAGTTCGAGGTGAAATGATTTATAACTTAGCCACTATTCGCAATTTTTGCGGAGAACCTCCGACGCCCCCGAAAGACGAGAAAAATTAGGCTGTGGTTCAAGAATTCCTAGAATATGCGACCTACGCCGCTGGTTTCTTACCTTCGTTCACTGGAGGCACATGAAAAAAGAATCCGTCATCGCCAATCAGCGCCCTGCTGCTCCCGAATCGCGCAGTGACAGTCTCAGCCTGGCCCCTCGACGCGTTTTTCTGGCGCGTGGAGTACAAGCCGCCGGGGCGCTCGCCGCTGGCGGCATGGCCAGCACCGCAAGTGCGCAAGCTCGCGCAACGGAGTCGATCGGCGCGCAGTTGCCATCCTGGATGACCACGGAAGGCGCGCCGATGCGCGCATACGGCCAGCCCTCGAAATTCGAGGAGCCGGTCAAGCGGCTGGTAGGGCAGCCGTTTGGAAAGCTGACTCCGGGCGCCGGCGTTTCATTCACGCCCCTGCAGTCGCTCAATGGCACCATCACCCCGAACGGACTGCACTTCGAGCGCCACCACGGCGGAGTGCCGGATATCGATCCCGCCCGGCACAAGCTTCTGATTCACGGGCTGGTTAAAAAGCCGCTTGCGTTCGACGTCGCTGCGCTGATGCGCTATCCAATGGTGAGCCGGACATACTTCATCGAATGTTCCGGTAACAGTTTTCGCAACACATTGCCGCAAGCGCAGGACGTTGCTTGCGGCGCAATCCACGGTTTGCTTTCGTGCAGCGAGTGGACGGGTCTGCCACTCGCGGTGCTGCTGAACGAAGCCGGCGTCGACGCAGGCGCCAAGTGGCTCCTCGCGGAAGGCGCGGACGCCGCCGGTATGAGCCGCAGCATTCCACTTAGCAAAGCGCTCGACGACACGTTGATCGCGCTGTACCAGAACGGGGAACGCCTCCGCCCAGAACAGGGTTATCCGATGCGCCTTGTGCTGCCGGGGTGGGAAGGCAACATGAGTGTGAAATGGCTGCATCGGCTCAAACTCACCGACGGTCCCACGCACACCAAAGACGAAACGTCGAGATACACCGACCTGATGCGAGATGGCAAAGCGCGCCAGTTCACTTTCGAAGTCGG
>JACCZX010000242.1 GCA_013695705.1 Burkholderiaceae bacterium
CACTGCTGAATGCCGCCCGTTTCAGGAGGTGCTGATCGAGCTCGCGTCGCGTTTGAAGTTGCCCGCGTTTACTGGAGACGATGGCGCGCGCAAGTTCAACGACTACCCGGACTTTGTGGTCAATTTCGAGCCTCAGCCGGGCATTGGCTTTTTGATGGGCTGGCGCGGCAAGGATGGAACGCAGCATTTGAAAGGTGAACCCAATCCTAAGCAATGGGAGATGTACGCGGCGAACAGTTGCGTGTTTCAGTACCACCTGCCGGAGAGCATGCAGTACATGCGCAACTGGAATCGCGCGTACCTCGACTTTGCAAAGGAACACGGCTGGCGCCACGAGAATGATCCGATCCAGATCGCGATTTACTCGGACACATTGCAGAGCTTCCGCCTCGCGGCGCAAGGCAAGACATTGGGCCGGCAGCCGCCAGAGGCGCTACGGCCGCGGATCGCAACCTACTTCGACCCGCTGCCGTTCTGGTATCCGCCGCTGGAAGATGCGAGCACCGATCGCGACGCGTTCCCCTTGAACGCGATCACACAACGTCCGATGGCGCAGTACCACTCGTGGGACTCGCAGAACGCATGGCTGCGTCAGATTCACAGCCACAACTATCTTCACGTCCATCCGCAAACCGCGGCGGCGGCCGGAGTAGCCGACGGTGCATGGTGCTGGATCGAAAGCCGCTGGGGCCGTGTGCGGTGCATGTTGCGCATTAGCGATGCGGTCGAGCCCGGCACCGTGTGGACGTGGAATGCGATCGGCAAGGCACGCGGCGCATGGCAACTTTCGCCGGACGCCGACGAGTCGCGCAAAGGCTTTCTCCTAAATCATTTGATCAGCGACGAACTGCCGCACCCCGACGGCGAGCCCGACCACCGGATCAGCAACTCAGATCCGATTACCGGCCAGGCCGGGTGGTACGACGTTCGCGTGCGGCTGAGCCCCGCGGCCGCTGATGAGCCGGAAGAAACGTATCCGCAGGTGGCCGCGACCCCTCCAGGTGCTCGAAACAAGGCAGGCCAAGTGCTGGCGTACTTCGCCGGCCGAAAGGAAAAGTCGTGATGGACACCGCGCACCCTCGACCGAAACAGTTGGCACTGGTCATCGATCTGAACGTTTGCGTAGGGTGCCACGCCTGCGTGACGTCGTGCAAGGAGTGGAATACGTCGGGCTCAGCGGGCGCATTGGTCGACGAGCATCCCTATGATGCGGATCCGACCGGCACGTTCTTCAACCGAGTACAGACGTACGAGGCCGGCAGTTTCCCCGGCACCGAGACGATTCATTTTCCAAAGAGTTGCTTGCACTGCGAGGAGCCGCCGTGCGTACCGGTGTGCCCTACCGGCGCCAGTTACAAGCGCAAGGAGGACGGTATCGTGCTGGTCGACTACGACAAATGCATCGGCTGCAACTACTGCGCGTGGGCGTGCCCCTATGGTGCGCGCGAGCTCGATGAGAAGCGCAAGGTGATGACCAAGTGCACGCTGTGCGTCGATCGCATCTACGACACTACGATTCCTGAGCGTGACCGCAAGCCCGCGTGCGTAATGGCGTGCCCCACGAACGCGCGGCTCTTCGGCGACGTCAACGATCCGCGGTCCGAGGTGTCGGAAGCGATTCGCGACCGCGGCGGCTACTCGCTGATGCCCGAGTGGAACACGCAACCCGCCAATCAGTATCTGCCGCGCAAGATAGTGCCGGCACTGCCGCGATCGAGACGCCGGCCGCGGGAGCGCGCTAATTGCATCCCGCGTGGCCGGTGATCTTTTTCACGACGCTTGCCGGATGGGCACAAGGACTGGTCATTGCGCTGGCAGCGGGATCGATCGCTGCGGTAGCGCCCACTCGCGAGCTGATGCTTACCGGTCTGGCGACCGCTGTGGTGCTGCTGGTCGCGGGCTTGGTCTGTTCGATGCTGCATCTGGGCCGTCCCGAGCGTGCCTGGCGCGCGGTGCTGATGTGGCGCACCTCCTGGCTGTCGCGCGAAGTGATCGTTTTGCCGGCGTTGATCGCGTGGCTCGCGCTCTGGTGGCTGGCCGAGGCAACCCAGCAAAGCAGCGTTGTCTTTCCGGCCCTTGCGATCGTGCTCTCGCTGTTGTTATGGCTTTGCACTGCGATGATCTACGTCTGCCTGAAATTCATTCGCGAGTGGTCGCATCCGTTGACCATTGCGAACTACACATTGCTCGGTCTGGCCTCCGGCATGCTCCTCACTGCCGCGCTAGGCATCGTTACCGGCGACGCGCGTTACGCGGTTTGGTGTGCAAGATGGAGCGTGGTGCTCACAACGCTCGCGCTGGTGGTGCGCGGTGCGTCGCTGACTCGCAATAGGCGGCTACGTCCGGTGTCGACATTGCAGAGCGCAACAGGCATCAAATCGCCGCGAATCAAGCAGATGTCGATGGGAATGAGCGCCGGCGCATTTAACACGCGCGAGTTTTTCCACGGCAAGTCACATTGGGTGGTGCGCAATGTCAGAGTCGGCTTCATAGTGCTGGCGTTCGCCATGCCGATCGTCTTGGTATTCATTTCGATCGCCACCCGCTCTGGCGTGGCGCTGTTTGCTGCCACCGCGCTCCAGTTCGTCGGCTTGCTCGCAGAGCGCTGGTATTTCTTTGCCGAAGCGCGTCACCCACAGAACCTGTACTACCAGGTGATTGGCTAGCGGGCACTTGCCGGACAACAGTCAGCTCAACGACAACGCAAGAGCCCGCAATTGCCATCCACGAGCGCTCGCCGCTGACGAAGAAAATCTCCGTCGAAGCGCTGCCGCGCAAGCAAACGCGCGTTCTCACCTGGCCGCTGGTGACCGTTTTTGCGTTTCTGCGCAGCCTGAAACTCACATCTTCCTCAAGCCGAACGTCACTCGGGTCGCCGCGCGCGAATACGGTTACGACTTTCGTTACGTGTCGCGGCCGTCGTGGGAGACGTTACGCGTCTCTGCTCGGGTTCTCCGAACTTGTGCAGAAAGACTTTCCCGGCATGAAGCCGAAGGACATGATCGACATTCAGTCGTTCATCTGGGTTCAGGGTTCATCTGAGTACGACGAATAAGTCGGGTCGTCGAACTGCAAGTCTGAGTTGAAGGGGCGATGGTGTTTCTTACGGCCACTTCCTCCGCTAGCGCGGCGTCCTCAGCCGCCCCTTTGCCTTGCTGTGCCTTATCTTCCGGCAATCACCATGATCTCGACGAGGGCTTTCGGATCAGCGAGCTTTGCCTCGACGCAGGCGCGTGCCGGGAGGTTTTTCTTGTCGACCCACTCTGCCCACACCTCATTCATCGGCGTGCGGTTGCGGATGTCGGTCACCCAGATGTGGCACTGCACGAGCTTGGATTTACTTGATCCGCACTTGGCGAGCAAGCGATCGATGTCGTCGAGAATCTCCTTCGTTTGGCCCTTGATGTCTTTGTTCATGTCTTTGGCCACGATGCCCGCCAAGTAAACTGTGTCGCCGTGCTCGACGGCTTGCGAAAGAATGGCGCTCTGGTCATGTCGCGTAATAGTCATTGCTTCGCCCTCCAGTGAGTTAAGAAACGTACGCCTGCCGATACGGTCGGTCGGTCACCACTATCGTCATCAGTGCACCGAATGCAGCCGCAGCAGCCCGCAGCAACAAACCTTGCTGCCAAGCGAAAGTGATGTTGCCCGCCGCGCTGCCGCGATCGATCAGCCAGCCCACCGCGGGCTGCAACAC